>JBIKMI010000094.1:0-9342 GCA_044359285.1 Kiritimatiellia bacterium | reverse complement strand
TCTTTGAGGAAAAAGCTCCGGCCATAGAGGTAGAACGCGTCGATGGAACTCGGCACGTACTCCTCCGGATGCGGGTTCTTCATGATCTCGTGGTATTTCTTGTCCATCCACCCATCCAGCGCGTCAGTCGCCTTGAGGGCGGCGCTCATATCCACATCCGCTACACCGAGGTGGCGCAGGCGGCCGAAGCCGGTCATGATGTAGAGTGTCATGTATTCATCGCCCCGGTTGCGCGGGAACCACGGCCATAACCCGTCGTCGAGCTGCATCTCGGCCAGCTTGCGGAAGGTCTGCTGCGCCTCGCTGTCGAGCCGGTTGGCGTCGAAGAGGATGCCCACGTTGCGCCGGGCCTGGCTCTCGTCGTTGGCCTGCCGCAACCAGGGGGTTTCCTCGAGCATCACCGACTTGAGTTCCTGGTTCTTCACCAGCGGACTGTCCAGGGCCGGCGTGTTCTTCCAGAGGTCGAAGATGCGGCGGATTTTCGGGTCGGCGTTGGCGATAGTCCGCGCCAGCGCGTTGGCATAGAGCCGGTTGAACACCGCCTCACTGCACTCGAACGTGGGCTCCATCAGGTACGGCAGCGCCATCACCGCGTACCACGCCGGCTGGCTGACCATCTGCACAGTCAGGTTCTCGTTTTTCAGCGTCCGCGACTTGCCGGACTCGCGCAGTTTGGCGAAGTCGAACGTCTTCGTCTGCGCCCCGCGGATCGGCAGTGGCAGGGATTCCGTCACCAGAATCCGCCGCGACAGCACCGGCAGATAGCCCTCTTCCCCGTCGCTCAACCGGTCCGTCGCACCGACGGCCTTGTAGGTAAGGAAATCCATTCCATCCGGAATCGTCATCCGCCATGCGAACGACTTCGATTCCTTCGACGGAATATCGAAAGCGTATTCTGAATTCTGAATTCTGAGTTCTGAATTCATCTCTTTCAGCGTCCTGGCATCCGCAAACGTGAGTCGCACCTTGCCGGTCTGGCGGGCGGCGGACTGGTTGCTGACCTTGACGGTGAACTCGATCGTGTCGCCCTCGCGTACGAAACGCGGCGGGTTGGGCTCGACCATCAGGTCCTTGGCGGTCACCACCGTGTCGGCGAGGAACCCGCTGCGCAGCTCTTTGTCATGGGTGAAACCCATGAACTTCCACTCCGTCAGCGCCTCGGGCATGGTGAATTCCATGCGCACCACGCCGGTTGTATCGCTCAGCAGGTGCGGGAAGAAGAACGCGGTTTCGTTCAGGTTCCTGCGGGCCGCGACCTTGCCCAGGTCGGGCGACGTGGCCTCGACGCCGCCAAGACCACTAATCTGGTCCTGGTCGGCGGCCTGTTTTTTTCTTGCCCGAGAATTTGAATCGACCCCTTTGTCCTCTTCTCGCAAGAGCTCTAGCCCCTTTCCGGGCGCCGCCGATGGAGCTGCGCAATCCGACGCCAAGGCGCACGCTGCTTCCATCGGCACCGCGGCCACGCTCTTCCCCAAGGCAAGACTCCTCCCTTGGCCCTTGCCGCCGAAGTAACGGTAGCCCCACAGGTTGACGGTCAGTTCCGCCGGAAAGGCGCGGTAGTGCCAGTCGAGCGGCTTCGAGTCCACGCGCCATCCGTAGTAGAGGCCCTGAAAACTCCGCAGGTTGTTGTCTAACCAGGCGTTGGCCTGATTGTATTCACGCCGGAACACATTGAAGCCCTGCATCCAGGCGTGCGGCTTGTACTGGTCGAGCGAGGCGTCATACAGCCCGGCCACCATCTCGGCGACGGCCCTTTTCGCGTCGGGGCCGGTGATGATCGCGGTCCAGGTCTTCTTCTTGCCGGGCTCCAGCTTGGAGGTGAAATGCTCCCATTTTACCGACAGGACTTTGTTCGACCACGGCACGTCCACGACATGTTCGTTGAGATAGGCCCGGTTCTCGCGGATGTAGGTGACACGCAGGGTAAAGCCGCCGCGATCTTCGTCGCCAACGGGGTGTTCGATGATTTCCTGCGTGCGGTCGGGCGCGGTCCACCACGCCTTAAGCAACTTGCCGTCCTGTTCCACTTCCACGAAGGCCCGCCCGGCATCGTAGCCTGTGCCCCACAGCGCGAGGAAGCTCTCGCCCGGCGCGAGTGACCACTTCGGAGCGGCGAGATAATTCGCCAGCTTGATCGGGTATTTCGCGGCCTTCACGTCCACAACCTGCACGGTGTGCCGGGCCGTGACGGTCTTGCCGAAGCGGTCTTTCGTCTCCAGCATGGCGCGATAGATGCCGGGCTTGAGCGGGGCCGTCAGTTTCGCCTTGCCCGTGGCATCGGTCTCGAACGGCTGCTCGGCGACCACCGCGGCCAGTTCCCAGGACTCCGGGTTGGCGGGATCCGGCTTCGGCTCGGACTTTTGGGTAATATACGACCTATGGGACCAATAGGACCTGTGATCCCGCAGTTCGGCGCGCACGACCTTGTCGGGCTGCTTCAGCGCATGAATCTTGAGCGTGCCCCTGGCTGCCTGCGGCTCGCCGTCGAGCGACGAGGTGGCGATGCTCCACTCGACCGGTTTCTCCGGCGTCTGCCACTCGTCCGCGCCCACCGTGGCCTGCAGTGCCGTGTAGCCGGCGCGGGTTTCCTGACTGTCCGAGCGGGTCTCGCCCGTGGAATCGGTCACATCCGCATACACCTGGAACGAGAAGGTCGGCTCGGTCTTCTCCGGGACCGACAAATCGGGCGCGGCGATGAACTTGATGGTGAATGCGCCATCCGTGCCGGTGACGGCCGTGCCGTGGGCGATGTTCTGGCTGTCACCGCGGCCGGGCGGGAGACAGAACCGACCCCACCAGCACCACAGGGGGAACCGGACCTCACGCACCACGCGCCACTGCACCTTCGCGCCGCCGATGGCCGCCCCGGTATAGGCGGCGGCTTTGCCGGTCATGACCACTTCAGCCCCCAGCCTGGCCGCCTCCTTCGGGCGCACGAGTTCTACCTGGAATTTCGGGCGCTTGTACTCCTCGACGTTGAAGTAGGCGTATCCGTACGGACCGTTCAGGACGTGCAGGTTCATCTGTCCGGTGCCGCGGCCGGTGGGGACGGTGAAACTGCCAGAGAAGGCACCATAGTCATTGCACTGGTGCTGGGCCTTGGCGACCTCCTTGCCGTTCGCGTCATGGAGGACGACCGTCAACGTCCGGCCTTCTAGGGCCTTGTAATCGTTCTTGGCGGTGTCCGCCTGGTAGCAGATCCCCTTGTATTGGATCGCCTGCCCGGGGCGGTAGAGCGCGCGGTCGGTAAAGAACACGGTGGCCGGGCGCGGCGTGTACGGGTTCGGCGAAGGAATGGTGCAGTCCTGGCTCCCAAGCTTCTGGCCGCCATGCTCGGCGAACAGGAGGCAACTGCTGCTGTACTTGCCGGCATGCGGAATCCGGAACAGGCCATTGCTGTCGGTCGTGGTCGAGCGGCCGGGCATCTGGTACTTGCCGTTCCGGTCGCGCTCAAAGGCGCGGACCACGGCACCCGCCAACGGCGCGCCGCTGTTGGCGCTGAGAACAAAGCCTTCGAGCGAGCCCTGCGGCAAACGCGGGCGGATGACCAGCGCCAGGTCGCTGACCCAGGCGGCGGCGTACGAGAGCTGGTTGTTCGTCCTCGCGAACGACTCGTCGTAGCTGGCAACGATGAAGTAGAAGCCCGGCTTCAGGTCCTGCGGAACCGGGACATCCTCCACGCGCTGGCGGAAGTCCGCGGTCGGTGGCAGATCGGCCGACCAGGTCCTGGCAGGAGCGCGGGCGAGCAGCTCTTTCTGCTGGCCGTCGTCAAGGTTGTCCAGGCCCGACCACCGCCTGGTCTTCAGGTGGGCCTCGAAGTCGTAGGCCACGGCGCGGAAGAAGACCTTGGGCACGTTGCGATACGTCACACGCGTGACGGGCCACGGGGCGTTCCAGACCCGCTCCACTTCAATGCCGGCTGACTTGGATTGGATCTGCTGGATCAGGTTATAGCACTGGACGCCCCCGAAGCTCTGCGGGAACTTCGCCATCCCCTCGGCGGCGACATTGCGCGCCTCGGCGGGATCATCCTCGCCGTTGAGCACGGACGCGAGGTTTGCCTGCGCCAGCGCCGAAAGTTCATGGGTGCTGTTCTCGGCAGCGAAGCGCTTCAGGGCGGTCTTGTATCGCACGGCCTTATCCGGGCCAACCGCCTGGTTGTTGGCGAAGTGGAGCCGGGCGAGGTCGGCATCGAGGAAGGCCGAGCGGTTCGTATCGGCCTGATGGAAGGCGAGCAGGTTCTGATAGAGCTTGATTGCCTTCAGTTTAGGGGAAGCCCCCTCACCCTCAAGGGGAGAGGGAATGACAGGTTGCCATTTCAGGAAATCATTAACGGGAAGGAAGACCGGGCTGTCGGCTGCGATTTCGAATTCATCCTCGGCCTTGGCCGCGCCCTGCTCGCCGGCCTGGTAGAACTGCAGCGCCTCGTGTGCGAGGAAGTCGAACACGGTGGGGCGATATGAGTCCGGCACGGTACCCTTCTCAAGCAGATCGTCGAAGTTGGCGACCGGCGTGGCCTTGAGCAGCCGCTCGTTGGCCAAGCCGGCCGTGAAGTGCCGGTCGATTTCGGCCATGATGCGCGGCAGGTCCCAGGTGGTGAAATCATTGCCCGGCGGCCCGGCGGTTCGGGTTCGTTGGATAAAGCGCCAGCGGTTCTGCTGGAAATAATGCCAGTACCAGTGGGCCAGGATCGCCTCCATCATGGGCTTCATCTCGGCCGGGGCCTTGGCGATCTCGGCTTCGAGCCGGGTGATCTTCTCCTCCGGCTTGTTGCCCTCGATGTTGCCCTCCATGGCGATTTTCGTGCAGATGGCCTTGATCGCCTCGGCGTGACGCTTGTTCTGCAAGGCATCCACAATGATGGGTTTCAGCTCCTCGATCGCCGTTTTCGGCAAGCCCTGGTCGCGGGCTTCATAGACCTTCTGCCAACTCATGGCGGAGGCGGTCGTCACGATCGCCGCCACAGCCGTCACGGCCGCCGCTGATTTCAATTTACTGATAAACATGGTGTGTATCACTCCTTTCGCGGCGGCAACAACATGCGGTGCCAGACCGGCCGCCGCCGATCCGCCCGTAGCCCATAGCACAGCGTCTTTCGCGGTGGCCGCGCCCAGCTCCGGCGGAACAGCCGCCGCAGCCGCCGCGCCATGCGAGGCCAGCCAGGCGACCAGCGCCGGCACGCTCACCGCGACGCCGCGTCGCGCCAGCCGGTTCCGCAGCTTCTCGCGGGCCCGGTTGAGCCACACGCGCAAGGTTCCGTCCTTGCAACTCAGCGCCGCCGCCGTCTCCGCCAGACTGCGCCCCTCCAGGTGCACCATAACCAGCGACTGACGATATTTGGCGGGCAAGGCATCGAGTTCCCGATCCAGCCATTCCCGCAGCGCGGAGGCGGTCTCCGGCGCAATTTCCGGGGCGGATTCATACTGCATGGTGGCGGCCTCCTGTTCCCGGCGAAGCCGGCGTGCTCTGGCGGTCCGTTCATTACGGGCGGTACAGATGGCCACATGGTGCAACCATCCGCCCAGCGCGCGTGCGCGGCCGAGCGATCCGGCCTTGCGGGCCAGGGCGAGAAACACCGCCTGTGCCGCGTCCTGGGCGCCGTGCGCATCGTTGTCCAGCACACGTTGGCACACGCCCAGCACCATGGGCAGGTGACGGCGGACCAGTTCGGCAAACGCCGCCTCCGACCGCTGCTCGACAAACTCCGCCAGCAGTTCCGCTTCAGTCCATTGTAGATAATCGCCTGACACTCGACCTCGCCTTCTTTCCCTACTCCCCGCGCCACCGGGCAAAATGTTACAGAGAGACGATATTAGTATCTTGATGGTCTTGAACAATGATAAAAAACAAGGGAATCACCTCGCAGGGGGACGAGGCGCTGAACAGCTATTGCCTGAGCGAGAGGATGCGATGCAGAAAAAGCCCCTGCCGGGATTCCCGGACAGGGGCTTCATGGTTTTTAGTGCCTGACAGCCGAAAGGATCACGGCAGAGAGCCGCGGGCCACAACGGCGGTGCAAACGGTTCGCACTGCCATATACATGGCGGCTTCGCGCATCGACATCTTCCTGGTTACGGCGGTCTGATGCACAAGGCGGAACCGTTCGCGCATCCGGCCATCCAGGCGGGTCAGCACATCGGCTTCCGTCATCTGCTCAGCCTGGGTCTCCTGCGTGTACTCCAGATAGGAGACAAACACACCGCCGGCGTTGCAGAGAATGTCCGGAATGCTGAACACACCCTTCTTCTCAAGAATGTCATCGGCCTCCGGAGTCGTGGGGCCATTGGCGCCTTCGGCGATGACGATTGCCTTAATGCGGGGTGCATTTTCACTTGTGATCTGGTTGCCTGTGGCGGCGGGAACCAGGACGTCGCAAGGCATTTCCAGCAGTTTGCCATGATTGACGACTTCGCCCTGTCCGCAGCCTTTCAAGGAGCCCGCTTTTTTGGCGTGCTCAACCAGGCGATTCACATCGAGGCCGGTGGCCGAATAGACGGCTTCGTCGGCATCCGATATCCCGACGATGACAGCACCAAGCGCGGCCAGTGAAACGGCGGCGATGGAGCCCACGTTTCCAAAGCCCTGCACGATAACCTTGGAGCCCTTGATGGATTTGCCAAGAACCGCCATGGCTTCGGCGACAGTGATGGAAACACCCCGACCGGTGGCTTCGCGGCGTCCCGGAATGCCCCCTAACAGGACCGGCTTGCCGGTTACATAGGAGCCGAGGGTTGTGGCATATCCCTGAGAGTAACTGATGGTGTCCTTGATGTGCCCCATGTCGCGCTCATTGGTGCCCATATCGGGAGCGGGTACATAGACCAATGGATGGATGTGGCGATGGGCATTCCGGGTGAAACTCCGCACGAGGGTTTCCTTGTCCATCAGGGTCATTTTCTGGGGATCGGCCACAATGCCGCTTTTCCCGCCGCCGAAGGGGACGCCGATCAGGGCGCACTTCCAGGTCATTTCCATGGCCAGCGCGCTGACATCGTCGAGCGTGACATTTGGCGCCATGCGGATACCGCCCTTGCAGGGACCGAGGGCATCGCTGTGGCGGACCACGAAGGCGGAAAAGGTATGGAGCTTCTGATCCTTCAGCTGCGGCGAGAGACGCATCTCGATCCGTTCTTTCGGAGTGCGTATTTTTTCAAGCATGTCCGCGCCGAATTCCTCTGATAATTTCGCTGCAACCTTGTCAAAATTTGCCTGAGCATTTTCCAGCATTGTTGATGTCTTCATATGAACCTTTCTTTTGTCCGGAGCGGGATTGTTCCGTTCCTTGTTTAACTCCAACCTTGCACACCACTTTAGACTCCAGGCGGCCGGCCCCAGGCGCCGCGCAGGATTCCCGCACACTCAACGACGGGGCAATGACCAGGGGATTAGCCTCCCCGCAACCCTCACCCGTCACCAGTCGCCACGCCTGACGCACCATCTCCGCCATCGGCTGACAGACGCTTGTCAGGGCCGGAATCATGGTGCTGGATGCGGGGATATCATCAATCCCGGCCAGCGAAATATCCCAAGGCACCCTGACCCCGTGTTCATAAAATGCCCGCATGACCTGCTGGGCCATGGAATCATCGGCGGCAATGACAACACTGGGGACGCCGCCATCTCCCGGCGCCAGAAGTGTCCTGACCGCCGCATTCACGGAGTCGACGGAAGAGGAGGCCAACCGGACAAACCATTCCGGATGGATCTTTAGCTTCTTCGCGCGGAGCGATGCCTGCAGAAGAGATTCACGCCGAAGTTGCGGCAGGGAGGAATCGCCGATATAACCGATACGGACATGGCCCTGCCCCAAAAGAAACTCCACCAACCGCTGCAACCCGGCGGCCTCGTCAACGACGACCTGACGCACCCCCGGCATCACCCGTCCGAGTCCGATTTGAACCACCCGCTTGCCCTCATCAAGGAATGACTTCACGGCGGGCGGGCCATAATCGCTTCCGCACACGATGAGACCATCGGGTTGATATTTCCTGAGCACCGTCTCATCGGTCAGGCTCGGGTTCCCCTCCTCCCACCCCACGAGAAGGAGCGCATACCCCTGCTCGCGGGCCAACCCCTGGAATATCCGGATCATGCGCCCGAAGAACGGATCGTCAAAATTCTTGATGATCACCGCCAGGGTACGCGTTGGCGCACCCTTGAGAGTGAGCGCGGCCGCATTGGGCGAATAATTCCACTCCGCCGCCATCTTGCGGATCTTCTCCACGGTAACCGGAGAGGCGGCGATGTCCCCCGATGTCCCGGTCAATGCCCGCGACACGAGCGCCTGCGACACCCCGAGCCTCCTGGCAATTTCCTTTTGTGTGACCCCTCTTTTCATGACGGTGGCCAGATCTGATCAAAATTCAGCCATTACGTCAACCTCATTCGTATGAGCTTGCGATAGACTCTTTTGTGGCGACCCCAAAAAAGAAGCCCCGGCCCGGCAGGGACACCAGTGATCCGTATTGACTTCTCGCACGGGGTGGCGTTTCCTGTCAGCCGACATGAACGCACACACCTATACCCCTGAAAATGTCTGTACGCAGGAAATTACATTTGAGATCGACCGCGGTATCCTGAGACACGTTATCTTTTCCGGAGGATGCGATGGCAACCTTCAAGCCCTGGCGAAACTTGTCGAAGGCATGCGCGTGGATGACGTGGTCGCCAAACTCAAAGGGATCGATTGCGAATCGCGCGGAACCTCCTGCGCCGACCAACTCTCCAAGGCCTTGGAGAGGGCGACGAAAGAGATTTGAACAGATTTCTTAAATAAATCAGGATCCAGCAGCCGGAATCCGGGAAGTGATTGCTTCCCCTTCCTGACTCCTGAATCCTGACTTCTGAATACGGTCTTTTTTACTTCCGTTTCACTGACTTGATCATGACCGCGGTGGCGGGGACATCGCCCATGCCATTCTTATTGGTCGTCTTGACAGCGGCGATCTTATCCACCACATCCATGCCGGCCGTCACCTTGGCGAACACGGCATACCCGAAATCACGGGCGCCATTATTGAGGAAGTCATTATTGGCCACATTGATGAAGAACTGAGAAGTCGCGCTGTCCACCACCGCCGTGCGGGCCATAGCCAGGGTGCCGCGATCATTCTTGAGCCCGTTCTTGGCTTCGTTCTTGATCGGTGCCCGGGTGGTCTTCTGACTCATCGTGGCCTCGAAACCGCCACCCTGTATCATGAAATTGGGGATCACGCGGTGGAAGACCGTGTTGTCATAAAAGGCCGCATCCACATAGGCCAGGAAATTACTGACCGACACCGGCGCTTTATCCGCAAACAGTTCGATCTCAATATTGCCCTCGGATGTCGCCATCACCACTGT
>JBIKMI010000387.1:0-9470 GCA_044359285.1 Kiritimatiellia bacterium | reverse complement strand
ATTCAAGTGCTTAAGACCCATGGTCAGTACCCTTTGAAGGGCGAGTACGACCTCACTGTTAGACGGTCAGATGAAAGTAAAATGTGGATGTTCTGCTTCTGGCCGAACCCTAGTGGGCCGGGGGGTGATCTTAATGTCTGGATTTACGACGACGGAAGAATTGAATACGTGAGGCTACCTTAATTGAGGGATAGAATCGAGAGCCCAACCACACCGTTTTCCGTACGGCTCGCAAGCTCGCCGCCGGAAACGGTGATCGTTGGCACACGACGATTGAGAATAATCTTGATCGGCAATAATGTATCACTATAGTATCACATTATGAAAACCGAACTCGTGACAACGCTAAAGCGGCAGGCTACGCGAATACTGGCCGATCTACATGAATCAGGTGGTTCCGTCCTAATCACTGAACATGGCGCTCCGTCGGCTTACCTGGTGGATGTGTCTGGGTATGAGATGATGCAGAATCGGATGAAGATTCTTGAAGGAATAGCGCGCGGGGAGCGCGCTATTCTTGAGCAGCGAACTGTGACCCACTCTGAAGCCAAACGGAGACTGTCACAGTGGCTCACCTGATTTGGACTGAACCCGCTCTAGACGATCTCGATGCATTAGCAGGGTTTATCGCACTCGATAATCCTGCGGCGGCGGGCCGCCTTGTGAGAAAAGTGGTTGAATGTGTGGAACGTCTTGAGGCCTTCCCAAACTCGGGAAAAAAACCTCAAGAATTACCCGGGACTCTTTATCGTGAAATTGTGGTTCCACCGTGCCGTGTCTTTTACCGTGTTAGTGGGAACACCATATTCGTTGTTCATGCGATGCGGGAAGAACAGCAGGTCGATCGGTTCCTTTTGGACGAACGGGAAAAGCGATTATAACCATGCCAACCACACCTCGGAGTTTACGTCGCTGACGCGCCGAAACTCAAGGTGAACGTTGGCAAAGAGGGATCACCATGAAATGTTTCACGTCGCTCTTGACTCTCGCCGCTTTTCTCGTTGTTCCGTGTAGTTCTGCTCTTTGTGAAGAACCTGTCGGCCACAACTAGCTATTCCTTCGGGGATAGATTGATACGTTACTTCTTTCTGTTCGAGAATGAACGGCTGATTTCAATTCTTGATCCAAGTCTTTTTTACACAAATGCATTCGAGGAGAAACCAAATCCAAACCCAAAATATCCGGGAACTAAACTTGAAGTTCGGAAACCATGGAAGGATGAAGAGTTCATGACGGGTATTATTAAAGCCAAAACAATGTCCCCGGAAGACCTTTCGGCGCAAATCAAAACACGGCTTGAAAAAAAGAAGAACCGCAAGAATAGTTACAACGTCCTCCCTGCTTTCGTCCTTTTGGCTCCTCTTATCGTGCCGGATTTGATAGCGCAGAACAAAAAACACGAAACGTGGTTAAACAAATACGATCCATTCAAGATAAACATTGGCAAAACACGAAACGATGTTGAAGCCACTTATGGCAAACCACATTTTGTAGTCCATCACGATGCTGCAAATCGGGAAACACACGCCTATGGACCGCCTGAAATCCTGTGGCGAGACACGACACGCGTCCATTTAGGTCCCCTGAATAAACGATTCTGGACGGCAGTCGTGTATGAAAACGATGTTGCTGTTCGAGTTTTCAACAATGACCTGTTTAACGACGATAACATCGCGCAGTTACAGAACGAAGTGAAGCAATGAAAGGCGAACCAAGCCTTGCCCCATTCAACCCGGAAGGCGGGAGCAGGAACTTCAACTTCTCTACCAGGGCTTCTCATTCCCCATTGCATGAGGTGTTGACCCTGAGCAAGGGGATCAAGCGACCGAAGGATGGGTTCTTTCTCCGAGCCGAGAGCTTCTTCAATGTCGCCACGGAAATAGAACGGCTTGGTGTCACAGGCTCTTATGGTGGACGATCACTTCATGAGTTGTCCCATGGTGAGTCGTTCCTTACCTTGGTCATGGAGCGTTTCAGTGGAAATGGGCTGTATCTTCTCGATGAACCCGAAGCCGCCCTATCCCCCAGTAGGCAACTAGCCCTGCTTTGAGCGCGATCTAAATAATCGAGGATAAAGAGCTGGATTTTGGTCGAGATATGAGATGGAGAGCCATTAGCCTCCATTGGATAAAGTGATTAAAGCGTGATCCAACCTCACGAAGCTTGCAAAAAAGCTTCGTGAGGTTTTTTATTTCCTATTTTTCCCGCCAAGGAACAGAGGAAAGGATCACATGGAGAAGATACTGAAAGACCCGGCATTGATCAAGTTGCTGGAGAAAGTGGATTTGGAATTAGCCAAGGAGGCACGGGATGGTGGGTGCAAACATTGTGAAGCAAAACTTCACTGCGGAAACTATCCGCGCAAATCACGGGGTGTACCGTGCTGGGATGAGCGGATTAGTTTTGATTGTTCGCAGTGTCGGCGGCGGACCACGCCGGTGTCGGTGCGGTTTCTTGGGCGCCGGGTGTATCCCGGAGTGGTGGTGACGCTGGTGGCGGCGATGATGCATGGGCTGAACGGGGGGCGAGTGGAATTGCTGCGTGAGGAGCTGGGGATCGATATACGTACCTTGAATCGGTGGCGGGAGTGGTGGCTGGGCGAGTTCGTGCAAAGCCCTTTCTGGAAGGTAGCGCGGGCGAGATTCATGCCGTTGTTGAGGGAGACGGATATGCCGTTAAGCCTGGTGGAAAGATTCAAGGCTACAGGTTGCGAAGGGCTGGTCAAACTGATGCGATTCCTTGCGCCGATAACGATAGGCGCGGCCAATGGGGGGCTGGGTATGTGAGGGTTTGATATTTCCCGCAGAGGTTGCCGAAAGACAGGACGGAAGCGAAGCGGTAAGACTGTTGACATTGCAAACACAAAGGTGTGCGAGACGCACCGGGAAGGAGTAAGGCGATGTCAAACGGAGGAGAACTGTCTGGAAGGGGCGGTAAGGGCGGCAATGAACGGTGGGCGCATTTCCGGTTTGGGGTGATTGGGCCGCTGCTGGCGGCGCCGCCTGAACGAGGTGAACTCAAGGGTGAGTTGAAGCGTCTGGCCGAGCGGCATTGGCAACATCCTATTACGGGGGCGAGGTTCCGGCTGGGGATTTCGACGATCGAGCGCTGGTACTATCTGGCCGTAAGGGAGCCGAAGGATCCGGTCACGGTGCTTTCGCGCAAGGTGCGGGAAGACTGCGGCGGGCATCCGAGCCTGAGCAGCGTGTTACGTGAGCAGTTGCTGGTGCAATACAAACAGCATCCGTCCTGGAGCTATCAACTGCATGCCGACAATCTGGTGGTGCTGGCCAAGGCCGGAGGGGAGCAGGCGCCGTCCTATCCCTCGATACGCCGGTTCATGAAGGCCCACGGGCTGCTCAAGCGGCCGCGCCGGAGCAACCGGCACACGGCGGGTGCGGCGGCGGCGGAAGCGCGGTTCGAGGCGTTGGAGGTTCGCTCCTACGAGAGTGAATACGTCAATGCGCTGTGGCATCTGGATTTTCACAGCAGTTCGTTGCGGGTGCTTGCCAGCGACGGGCAGTGGGTCTATCCGCAGCTGTTGGGGGTGCTGGATGATCACACCCGGCTCTGTGCGCACGCCCAGTGGTATCTGGCGGAGACGGCAGAGAACTTGGTTCACGGGTTTTGCCAGGCGCTGGAAAAGCGGGGACTTCCGCGGGCCTTGATGAGTGACAACGGCGGGGCGATGATAGCGGAGGAGACGGTCCAAGGGTTCCAGAGGCTGGGGATCGTTCATGAACGGACGCTGCCGTACAGTCCTTATCAGAACGGCAAGCAGGAAGTGTTCTGGGCCCAGGTCGAGGGGCGGTTGCTGGCGATGCTGGAAAACTGCCAGGACCTGACGCTGGCGCAGTTGAATGAGGCGACGTTGGCCTGGCAAGAGTTGGAATACAATCGTAAACTTCACTCTGAAATCGGTCAAACCCCGCTGGCTCGATATCTTGCAGGGAAGGATGTTGGCCGTCCGTGTCTGGAAAGTGCCCCGCTGCGGCTGGCCTTCACGGCCCAGCTTCCCCGGATGCAACGGCGCAGCGACGGCACCTTGAGTGTGCAGGGCGTGCGATACGAACTTCCCTCACAGTACCGGCATCTCTCACGGGTACACATTCGGATGGCGTCGTGGGATCTGTCGTATGTGCATCTGGGTGATCCCCGCAGCGGCGCTGTGCTTTGCCGGCTCTATCCACAGGACAAGCAGCGCAATGCCGATGGGCACCGCCGGAGCAAAGAGCCGCTCATCACCCCAGAGGCGGCGAATGCGCCCGTCGCAACGAGTGACACCATGGCTCCACTGCTACGGAAACTCGTAGCCAATTATGCCGCAACGGGCATGCCGCCGGCCTATTTGCCGAAGGATGAAAGCAAGAAGGACACCGAGAATAACCAGGATAATCAGGAGCGGAGCGTGACGCATGAGTAAGAAACTGCTGGGTCTTTATGGGCTCAAATACAATCCCTTCAGTCAGGAGGTGCCGACGGCCTCCCTGGTGGTTGCCCCGAGCGTGGAGAACTTCTGCTGGCGGATCGAGCATCAACTTGGGGAAGGCGGCTTTGCGCTGATTAGCGGTGAGCCAGGGACGGGTAAAAGCGCGGTATTGCGCATCCTGGCGGATCGGCTTGGCAACCTGCGCGATATCAGCGTGGGGATCCTTTCCCGGCCTCAGGCTTCCGTAGGCGACTTCTATCGTGAGTTGGGGGATCTGTTCGGCGTCACGCTAACGGCCAGCAACCGTTGGGGCGGCTCCAAGGCCTTGAGGCAAAAATGGCAGGCGTATAGCGAGAGCTCGCTATGCCGCCCCGTGTTGCTCGTTGATGAGGCGCAGGCCATGAGTCCGCCTGCATTATGTGAGCTACGGTTGCTCAGCAGTGTTGAGTTGGACTCCCGCTCCTTGCTCACCGTCGTGCTGGCAGGCGACGAACGGCTGGTCAACAAGCTCCAGACCGATGACCTGCTACCACTGGCCAGTCGCATCCGCTGCCGCCTGCGGTGTGAAGCCGCTGATGCCGCCCAGCTCAAGGAGTGCCTCAACAACCACATGAAGAAGGCGGGTAATCCCCGGCTGCTTCCGGCGACACTCATTGATACCCTTGCCGAACATGCGGCCGGAAACTACCGGGTATTGATGAACATGGCCAATGATCTGCTGAGTGCCGCATTGCAACGCGAACTTGATCAGATCGACGAGAAACTCTTCTTTGAAGTCTTTGCACTCAACCCGAAACCCTCCAGGGCAGGGAGCAAGACGTGAGTGACGTGTCCATTAAAACAACAGGCCTGCCCTTCGAGCGGGCCTGTGATTTAAAAGACACAGCGGGCGAATCCCCTTGGCTTGTTGAAAGCCTCTGGGGCGAGGAGGCGGTGGGGATCCTGGGCGGTGAACCCAAATGCTGCAAGAGTTTCCTGGCCCTGGATCTCGCGGTTGGCGTCGCGTCCGGAAAAGACTGTCTGCGCCGGTTCCCCGTCCGGCGCACCGGGCCGGTGCTGATCTACCCCGCTGAGGATGCGCTAAACGTGGTACGCCAGAGGCTTGAAGGTATCTGTGCCGCTGCCCAAACCAGGTTGGAGGACCTCCCCCTCTATGTGATCACGGCCCCGCGACTTCTACTTGATCTCCCGCAGGATCGGGAAAGCCTGCGAGCCACAGTGGCGGCGATCCAGCCCAAGCTCCTTATCCTGGACCCCTTCATCCGCCTGCACCGTGCTGACGAAAATGCCTCCAAGGAGGTCGCTCCGCTACTGGGGTATTTACGCGAACTACAGAGGCAGTTCCACCTCGCCGTTATGCTGGTTCATCACGTCCGGAAACGCTCCGGCAAGGATCGCCCAGGTCAGGCCTTGCGCGGCTCCTCCGACTTGCATGGCTGGGGCGACTCCAATCTCTACCTGCGCCGCAAGGGGCTCCACCTGACCTTGTCTGTCGAACACCGTGCCGCTGCCGCCGTGGATGATGTCCACTTGGAACTGCGGGCCGAGGGCGCGGCCCTTGCCCTTGCCCCACGCACAGCTCATCACGCACCAGAACCTCAGCAACCCTTATCGGCCTCTGATCGCGTGCTCCAGGTCATGAGTACAGCTTCTGCCCCGCTTTCCACCCAACAACTGCGCAAGCTCTGCGGACTGAGAACCGCCACCCTGTATGAAACACTTGCCTCATTGCGCCAAGCGGGACAGGTCACCCAAAACACCACAGGTTACACCCTATGCCGCACTGACGTGTCTGATAGCCCCGCCGTTATGGGCGTTTCCTGTTCCGCTCCCCCTATAGGCAGCACCGGTAACGGAAACGGGAAATGCACCTCGGCAACCGAGGTGTTGAATCAGCCGTTCTCCCTCTTCTCCGATGAAACACAAGCAGGCTCTGCGGGGACGCAACCGGCCCAGGGATAGTCGGAAAGGAACGACGCCTCGGCGTCTGCGGGGAGGTCACTAATCATGGCCTCCCCGTTTTTATCCTCGCCATGATGTCGTTCCTTCCATGCCCTCAAAATCCCAGGGGGCTCAGGGGGACAGCGTCCCCCTCACATCATTTACCGCGACAATCAGTCCATCATTTACCGTGATCGCTCTCAAGGGACTTCTTTCTGAAGACTAAAACAGTCCTATATGCTTAAAAAAACGCCAATAATGTTTGACGTCTGGTGGGGCGAAGTGGTTTATTGTGTGGCAAGAGTACATAGGTGTGGGGCATAAGTGCAGGCAGAAGAAAATAAAGAACCAATATCAGGGATCTCGCAGGGCCTCTTCATGGGGACCTACACACATTCCCTTGATCCAAAAAAACGACTGACCATTCCGTCTGACTGGCGGGAATGTGCCGGGCAGTCGGGTTTGTATGTTCTGCCGGATCTTGAAGGTCGTTTGTTCCTGAGTGTGTATCCCGCGCGCGAGATGATTCAGCGGTTGCAAAAAATCCGGAGCCACTCCGTTGCGGATGTGAAGGCGCGTCAGTTTGCACGCATTCTCGGTTCCCAATCCCAGCTGGCGCCATGGGATTCCGCCGGGCGTATTCGGATTAATGATGCCTTATTGGAGCAGGGCAAGCTCACGGATCAGGTGACGCTGGTCGGGGCGTTTGATCATTTTGAATTGTGGAATCCGGAATTGTGGAAGCAGGTGGGTTCCGCCGGATCTGCTGATCTGGGTGAAGCCGCACGTTATGTGGGCTTCTAACCTTTGAAATGGCGACATGCATCAGTCTGTATTGCTTGCTGAGGTGGTGACGGGGTTGGCGCTGCGTCCGGGCGGAATCGTCGTGGATGGGACGCTGGGGGCAGGCGGTCATTCCGCCGCCCTGGCCGCCGCAGTGGGGCCGCAGGGCCGGGTGGTGGCGCTGGATCAGGATGCCGGCGCGCTGGATCGGGCGCGTCTGAAACTGGGCGACCTGGCCTCACGGTGCACGCTGGTTCAGTCGAGCTTTGCGCAGATGGATGAGGTGGTCACGGGGCTGGGGCTGAATGAGGTGGACGGGATTTTACTGGATATCGGGATCTCATCGGATCAGTTGGATGACCCGGACCGGGGCTTCAGTTTTATGCGGGAGGGTCCGCTGGATATGCGGATGGACCTGACCGGGCCGGTAACGGCGGCGGATTTGTTGAATACGTTGCCGGAAGCGGAACTGGCACGAGTGTTGAGGCGCTACGGGGAAGAGCCACGGGCGAGAGCCATTGCGCAGAAGGTGGTCGGACAGCGGGGCGCGGTTCCGTTCCGGACAACTGGTCAGCTGGCGGATCTGGTGATGGAGATTTATGGAGGACGGCGTGGACGGATTCACCCGGCGACCTTGACGTTTCAGGCGCTCAGGATTGCGGTGAATAGGGAGTTGGAGGCGCTGGAAGCAGGTTTGGAGGCGGGACTCGGGATTTTGAAGGTGGGCGGCAGAATGGCCGTGATTACCTTCCATAGCCTCGAAGACCGGATTGTAAAACAATTTTTTGTGGAACATCAGGGACGGATGGAATCCCTTCCTGAAGGTGGGGCGAAGTGGGTTGGCGCCCTGCCCAAAATGACGATTTTGAACCGGAAGCCGGTGGTGGCGACGGAAGAAGAATGCCGGGGAAATCCCCGGGCCCGCTCAGCCAAGTTGCGTGTCGCGGAACGAAAGGAGTAGCAGAAGATGTTAACGAAGAAAAATAAGAAAAAAGGTCAGGCTAAATTCCCCGTTCCGGTTCCGCTCGTCGCCCTGCTGCTGGTATTGGTCGGCTTCGCGCTGGTCTATGTCTGTCTCCAATCCCGGACCGAGACCCTCGGCCGTGAGATCCGTGGCCTGGAAGCGGCGCGCGACCGGCTGCGTAATGAAGAGGTGCGGCAGCAGTGTGAATGGGCCAGAATGCAGTCCCCCTCCAGCCTGGAGCAGGCGTTGAAAGCCCATGGCCTGGTGATGACCTGGCCTGGCCGTGACCAGATTGTCCGCGTCCGCTACGATGGCACCCTCGATACCCTTCATGGGTTTGAATCCCGGCCCATGGCCCGGGTGGCGAGGAATAACAGGGTTGTAATGAATGACTGAGCCACGGGGCGCTGCCAGATTCGTAGTCATCTTGGTCCTGCTGGGCCTGGTGATGATGGTTCTGGTTGGTCGCCTGGCGTTTCTTCATCTGGGTGGCGGCAATCACATCCAGGCCACTGCCGCCAAGACCCGGACTTTCAAGCAGACGCTGACCGTCCCGCGTGGCCGGATTCTGGATGGAAGCCCCTCGGCCGGGATTTTAGCCCTGAATGTGGGCGTGAAGGATATCTGGGTTGACCCCTCCCTGCTGATCACCAGCAACCGGGTGGGGACCACCCTGACGCTGCTGGCGCCCCTGATTCCCATGGATATGGCGGACATCCTGCCCCGCGTCAATAAGACGAACAGTCAATTCGCCGTGATCTCCCGCTACGTGTCTGCCGAAAAGGCCGAGGCGGTGGCCAAGCTCAAACTGCCCGGTGTCCATATGAGCGATTCGGCCATCCGGTCCTATCCCCAGAACATGATGTTGTGCCATGTCCTCGGCTTTGCCAACCACGAGGGGGTCGGCTCGAGCGGGCTTGAGCTGGCCATGGAGAAATTGCTAAAGGGCAGTCCCGGCCTGATTGAAAGCCGGCTGGATGGGCGCCGCCGTGAAATGGTGGAGCGCCGGACGCAGGAAATTCCTTCCAAGTGCGGGGCGGATGTGGTGCTCACGATTGATCAGAACCTCCAGTATATGCTCGAGAAAAGCATCGATGCCGCGATGGAACGGAACCGCTCCAAGGCCGCGTTTGCCATCATGGAACGGGTGAAGACGGGTGAAATCCTGGCGATGGTCAGCCGGCCGGGTTTTGATCCCAACAAATTTCGCGAGGCAACCGATCCACAGAAACTCAATCGCGCCATCGGCTATGTCTATGAGCCCGGCTCCACCTTCAAGGTGTCGGTGATCGCGGCGGCGTTGAATGAGGGAATTGTCAAGCCGGAGCAGATGTTCAACACGGAAAATGGACG
>JBIKMI010000092.1:0-9538 GCA_044359285.1 Kiritimatiellia bacterium | reverse complement strand
CGAGCTTCTGTTCAAAATTCCTGGTTTTGTTTTCCATTATCGGGTTAACCTTAGTTCTCAGAATGGCCATATTGACAAGGATTTGCAGTTGTTCGTGAATATGCCCTGTCCGCGCCCGCCTCTTCCATTTTCCAGACTGGACTAAAAGGGCGGGGGTGATAATATTAAAACTGGAAGGGAGAGTGTATGAGTGTGAGAAATCCAGTAATTCGCCCTGCAGCGGGGGCGGGAAAGTGGTTTCCGGGAGTGCGGGGCGCGCTGCAGATCTGCATTGCCGATGCCCTTGAGAACGCCTTCATTCCGGAGATCACAAAGCCCATTCTAGCCGTGATTGCGCCTCATGCGGGGTATGTTTATTCCGGCCCCACAGCGGCTTACAGCTATCGGGCCATTCAGGAGGGTTGCCTCGCCCACGGGACGCCCGAGACGGTCGTGGTGCTGGGCTTCAGCCATCGCGAGCAGATTGCCGGGGTCGCCATCATGGATGGGGATGGGTTTTCGACACCGCTGGGGACCACCCCGCTCGATCAGGAGAGTGGCGGCTTCCTGCTTCAGGCCGATTCACGGATCAAATTCGATTACCGGCCCCACATGGGAGAGCACTCGCTCGAAAATCAAGTCCCCTTCATCCAGACGGTGCTCCCGACCACCTCCCTGGTGATGGCGATGATCGGGCCGCGCGACACAGGGCTTCTGGGTCCCCTGGCGACGGCCCTGGCCAGGCTGGCCGCCAAGAAAAAGATTCTCGTGGTGGCCAGTTCTGATATGCTCCATGATCGGTCTTACGAACAGGTTCGCAAAACAGATCAAGCGACCCTGCGCAAAGTGACGGGGATGGATATTCAAGGGGTCATGCATGACTGGGATTATTCCCATCAGGTCTTCTGCGGTATCGGCCCCGTGGTAACAGCCATGACATATGCAAAACAACAGGGATGCAAAAAAGCCACGCTCTTGCGCTATCGCAATAGCGGAGATGACTTCCCCGAGAGCCGGGGAGAATGGGTGGTCGGCTATGGCGCCGTGGCCTTCACAAAATAAATAGGCCATTAGACTGTAGGCTGTAGGCTATTAGATAAAACGCAAGAAAGCAGCCTTTTAAAATCGCAAATGACATTAAACGAAAGCAGATAGGAATGCACGAATTTCCTAACAGTCTACAGCCTACAGTCTAATCACCTCTTCAGATGAACCACCCTTTGAACCATCTTAAAATCACCCTGGTCCAGGTTGACGCCGGCCGGGATGTCGAGGCCAACCTGATCCGTACCAAGGCGCTGCTGACCGGCATCGGCACGAGCGACCTGATCGCCCTGCCGGAGGTATTTGCCATTCGCGGCAGTGACGAGGAGTTCCGCGCCCAGGCCGCCCCCCTCAAGGGTCCTTTGCTGGCCTTTCTGGCGTCCATCGCCCACCGCCATAATGCCTGGGTCCTGGCCGGCAGCATTCTGGAGCAACACGCGACCGGGGTGTTCAACACCAGCGTCCTGCTCAACCGCCGCGGCGAGATCGTGGCCTCGTACCGCAAAATGCACCTCTTTGAGGCAACACTGGATTCCGGGAAAGTCATCCGGGAGAGTGACCTCTGGCAGGCGGGTACCGAGCCCGTGCTGACGCAGCTCGAGGGGTGGAACTGCGGCATGGCCATCTGCTACGACCTGCGCTTCCCGGAATTGTTCCGCCACTATTCCGCCCAGGGCGCCCACCTCTTCTTTCTGCCGTCCAACTTCACCCAGCGCACCGGCCAGGATCACTGGGAAGTGCTGCTCCGCGCCCGGGCGATTGAAAACCAGTGTTTTGTCATCGCCCCCAACCAGTGCGGCACCAACCCGCACACCGGGGTGACCAGCTATGGGAACAGCATGATCGTCGGGCCCTGGGGCGAAGTCATCGCCCGCTTCGGCACCGAGGCCCAGGCCGCCACCTTCACCCTCACGATCCATGATCTCGAAACCACCCGCCGAACCATCCCTGCGCTGGCGCACAGGAAATTATGAATGATGAATTATGAATGATGAATCCCAACCTGTAACTTTGAACGCTGAACTTTCAACCTTGAACACCGCCACCTTCCCCCTGCTGATCTCCTGCGCGCGGGGGATTCCCCCGTATGCCCGGGAGGAACTGACGGCGATGGGGTTTCCCATTGTGGAGGAGCTGGAGGCAGGGGTCGAAACCACCGGCACGTTCCATGACGCCATGCGCCTGAACCTGTTCCTGCATACCGGCAACCGGGTCCTGCTTGAGCTCAGCCGGTTCAAGGTCCGCCAGCCGGACGATCTCTACCAGCATCTCCTGACGATCCCGTGGGAGACGCTCATTCCGGATGATGGCTATTTCACGGTTACCTCCTTCATCAACACGGCCGCCATCCGCGACGACCGGTTTGCCAACGTCAAAACGAAAGATGCGATCGTGGACCGCATCCGCGAAAAAACCGGCAAGCGCCCCAATTCCGGCAATGACCGGACCGGCACGGTGGTCTTCCTCTACTGGAACCAGGGGAATGCCAAGATCTATCTCGACACCTCCGGCGAGGCGCTCTCCCGCCGCGGCTACCGCAAGATTCCCATGCTGGCCCCCATGCAGGAAACCCTGGCCGCCGCCATTGTCCGCGCCACCGGCTGGACGGGGGAAGGCCATTTCCTCAACCCGATGTGCGGCAGTGGCACCCTCGCCATCGAAGCCGCGCTGTTTGCGCAGAACCGGGCACCCGGCCTGCTCCGCAGTAACTTCGGGTTCATGCACATCAAGGGTTTCGACGACGAGGCCTGGCAGAAGATCCGGACCGAGGCCCGCGCCCTCCCCAAGCGGAAATTCAACGGACGCATCATTGCCTCGGATATCCGGGCCGACGCCATCGAGGCCGCCCGCCAGAATGCGCGCACGGCCGGGGTGGAGCAGCTGATAGAATTCGAGATCTGCGACTTCGCCGATTCGCCGGTGCCTGAAGGCGGCGGCGTCGTGGTCCTGAACCCCGAGTACGGGGAGCGCATGGGCGAAGAGGAACTGCTCAAACCCGTCTATCGCGGGATTGGCGACTTCTTCAAGAAGCAATGCCAGGGCTATATGGGCTTCGTCTTCACGGGGAATATGGCGTTAGGCAAGGGCATCGGCCTGCGCCATTGCCGGCGCATCCTGTTTTTCAACAGCAATATCGAATGCCGCCTGCTCGGCTTCGCCCTTTACGCAGGCTCCAAAAAGGACAAGACACCCGGCACACCTGAACCGCAGGACGCCACCAACCCGGTATAAACGCAACTACGAAGAAGATTTTGAACAGAAGCACGCAAAGATCGCAAAGGCGGCTACGGCGAGTACGCCGCAGCCGCGGAATGTTTTTTAGAAATCAACCCGCGCGTGCTGGCGCCGAAGGCGCTATCATCTCTTCCTTCGCGGGCTTTGCGGGCTTCTGTTCAAATTCGGTTTTGACGCCTATTCATTTCCCATGAGGACCCTATTGAGCTCTGAATCCTTGCCGGTACAAATTTCCGACGTCACCACGGGTGGACGCGGGGTTGCGCGGGTGGAGGGCAAAGTCTGCTTCGTGCCTGGCGTCCTGCCTGGTGAGACGGTCTCCATTAATGTCGTGAAAGATCGCGGCGGCTTCCTGGAAGCGCGCGCGACCGCCCTGATCACCGCCTCCCCCCACCGCATCGCCCCGGCCTGTCCCCTCGCCTTCGACCTCGGCCGTCTCACGTCTCACGTCTCACCTCTCCCCTCCTCCTGCCCCGGCTGTTGCTACCAGCACGCCACCTATGAGGAGGAGATCCGGATGAAGAACCGGCAATTCCAGTCCGCACTGACCCGGCAGGCCGGTTGCCACGAGGATGCGTTCCTGCCGCCGGTTCCCGCACCCGCCCCGCTCGGCTATCGCAACAAACTCTCGCTTCATGGCCAGATTGACGGCAAAGAGCGGCGGCTCGGCTATTTCATGGACGACAACACAACGGTGCTGGATGTGCCGGCCTGTCCGCTGGCCGTGGAGCCCATCAATACCCAGCTCAAAGCCCTGCACGATGCGCCATCATTCCGGCGTACGTTACGCAGTGACATGACCGTGATTTTCCGCTGGACCCGGAAAGACGGGGTCCAGTGGTGGCGAAACAAGGCGGCCGAAAATGATGTCTGGCTGGTCGAAAATTCGGTCCTGGGCCCGCTGTCGGTGCCCCGCGATAGCTTCTACCAGATGAATCCCAGCCTGGCTGACCTGCTGACAAAAGCCGTGCTTTACGCGTTAAGCAGTCATATTCCGGAGACCGTAGTTGACCTTTATTGCGGGGTAGGCGTCTTTGCACTGGCGGCCGCCACCCTCGGCATTCCCCGCGTCATTGGCATGGATCTGGATGGGCCCGGCATCCAGGCGGCGGCCTTCAACGCGCGAAAGCTCGGTCTGTCGTCCATCGAGTGGATCACCGCCTCGGCCGAAAAGGGCATGATCAAACTCACGCTGGATCAGCCGGAGCGAACCACCCTGATTGTCGATCCGCCCCGCACCGGAATGGGACGTTTAATGGTTCGCAACATTCTCGCCCAGCGCCCTGCCCGGATCCTCTATATCTCCTGCGCCTCCGATACCCTGGCCCGCGACGTTGCCTGGCTCACGGAGGGGGGCTATCAAATCCGGTCCGCCCAGCTCTTCGACATGTTTCCCCGTACCGCCCACTTTGAGTCATTAACCGAGCTGACACTAGACCAGAAAGTCGTTGCGCAACCTGTTTAGCATTGGGATTATTATACATGAAAGGTGATATCACAGCATGAAACGAACCGGCCTCTATCCGTTCATCCTCGAACCTGCCTACAAGAATTACATCTGGGGGGGCGACCGTATTCCGGGCCGTTTTCATCGCGACCAGCCCGCTGGGGTTTATGCCGAATCGTGGGAGCTTTCGGATCGGCCCGAGGGAATGAGCGTGGTTGCCAATGGCGCCCTGAAGGGCCAGACCCTGGCCGAGCTGGTTACCCGGTTTGGCAAGGAGCTGATGGGCCATGGCATCCACTCCACTTCATTCCCGTTGCTGGTCAAGTTGATTGACGCCAAAGAGCGACTGAGCGTTCAGGTTCACCCGGATGATGCGGCGGCGGCGCGGGGGATGGGCGAGGCGAAAACGGAAGCCTGGCATATTCTTGATACCCCCAAAGGCGGACAGGTCTTTGCCGGCCTCAAGGCCGGTACCGACGAAGCCACCTTCCGCAGCGCGCTCAAGGCTGGCGGACTGGAAGCAACCTTGCAAGCGGTTCCCGTCACGGCCGGTGATACCGTTTTCATCCCCGGCGGCCGGGTCCATGCCATCTGCGAAGGGATGATGATCCTGGAAGTCCAGCAGAACTCCAACACCACCTACCGGGTCTATGACTGGGGTCGGGTCGATCAGGCCGGCACGCCCCGTGAGCTCCACGTCGCGCAGGCGCTCCAGGTCATCCACTGGTCGGATCCGGCGCCGGTGGTCACCACGCCGCGGCTCACCAGTGACAAGCCCGGCGCCCGGGTCACCGAGCTGGTGGTCTCGCCTTACTTCCGGCTGGAGCGGCTCGACATCACGGCCCCGTTTTTTGTCCACCATGATGGCGCCAGTTTCCACGCCCTCTTCAGTGAAGCGGACGAACTCCAGATCATGAGCGAGGCCGGGACGGAACTCCTTCCGGGCGGCCGCACCTGCCTGCTTCCCGCGACGCTGGACCGTTACACGCTCAAGCCCGGCGGGAAGCGGGCCAGCATCCTGCGGGTCTCGGTGCCTATGCCCGCGTGACGAAGAAAATGCAAAGAGATTTTTCACACCCGCTTCACCCTTTGCGATCTTCGCGACTTGAGCGCAGCGGGTGTGAAAATATTTTTCGGCTTGGAAGAATTGTGTCGCCCCCTTGTGTCCGCCCTGACTCCGTCGCTCTTGCCAATATCGGCGTCTTCCATTATTCTCCGCGTGTGTTAAGAAAGTTGTTATGAGTGGTTTAATTGTAGCGGAAAGCGCGGGCTTGGGCCTGCTATTGATGTTGTCTGCGTTTTTCTCGAGCGCGGAGACGGCCCTGTTCTCGCTTTCCCCCATGCAGATCCACCGGCTGCGCCGGCATTATCCCAAAGCCACCAAACGGCTGGAAGAGCTGCTTGCGGCCCCGGGCGACCTGCTCGTCAGCATCCTGATCGGCAACACGATCGTCAATGTGGCGGCAGCCAGTCTCGGCTTTGTCCTGGCAGAGCAGCTGGTCCCGAACCATGGTGCCGTCATCGCCATCCCGGCGGTTACCCTGTTTCTGATCATCTTTGGCGAAATGGCCCCCAAACGGCTGGGCATGCGGAAGCCGGATGCGCTGGCCATCCTTTACCTCCCCGCCCTGGCGATCCTGATCAAAGCCTGCGCCCCGATCCATTTCCTGCTGGATGCCATCACCCACACGTTCCAGTCCCACTTCACCCCCCGTCGCTCGGCCCTCACCAAGGCCGAACTGCTCACGGCTGTGGATGTCGGCCATGAGGAGGGCGTGATCAACAAGGAGGAGCGCGCGATGATGGACGGGATCATCCGCCTGGAAAAACTCCAGGCCAAGGATGTGATGACCCCGCGCGTCGATCTGATCAGCCTGGACATTGAAGATGAGCCCGCCACCTTTGCGCCGATCTGCCGAAAGGCCCGCTTCCGGTTCCTGCCGGTCTGCGAGGGAGATCTCGACCATGTGAAGGGGTTTCTCGATGTCGCGCGCTACCTGATGGATCCCGTGAAGGACATTTCGACTGTGCTCCACCCGCATTTTTATGTTCCTGACACCGCCCCCCTCGATACCCTGCTGACCATGTTCCAGCAACAATCCCGCCAGCTGGCGATCGTCATTGACGAATACGGCGGGACGGCCGGGCTGATCACCATTGGCGACATTCTCGACGAAATCGCCGAGTTCACTGCGGAGCAACCGGACGGGCAAAGCCCCAACATCGAGCCTGTCGGGGAGAACCGCTGGCAGGTGGCTGGCGACACCAGTCTCGAGGAAGTAAATTACGAACTGGATCTCGGCCTGGACATCGAGGGGGCTGACCGGATTGCCGGTTGGGTGACCGCCCATGCCCGCCGCTTCCCGAAAACGGGTGACATCATTTCCTCACAGAAATGCCGGGTCACGGTGGTGCAAATGCGCAAGCATCGCATCACCCGTGTCCTGATTGAGAAAAATCAGGAACTTTCGGAATTTGAACAGGAAGAAGGCATCCAGGTATGATTTTTTCCGATCTCATCCTCTTCCTCTTATGCCTGATGGGCGCCGGATTTTTTGACGGCATGGAGACCGGCCTGATCTCGCTCAACCGGATGCGGGTACGTCATCTCGCAGAGAGCGGAGACCGGGCCGCCCGGATCCTGCAGAATTTCCTTCAGCAACCGGATCGGCTTCTGGGCGTCACCCTGGTGGGCACCAACATCTGCACAGTCATTGCCTCTGTGATCTCGGCCAATTGGGCGGCCCAACTGAATCCCTTGCTCCAGACCCTGACCGCCTTTGCGACGACCCTCATTATCCTGATCTTCTCCACCTACCTGCCCAAGGCCTGGTTCCAAAGCTTTCCCCTGGAGCGGTGCCGTCCCTTTGCGAATCCGCTCCGCTGGAGCTCCCTGGTCCTGCGTCCGCTGATCAACACCATGAACTGGATCACCAACTGGATCACCCCTTCCGCGATCGCCCCCAAGGCCACGCGTGCCCTGGTAGCGACCAAGGACGAAATTGACATCCTGGCGCAGGAAAGCGCGGATCATGGGGCGCTCTCGCCCCGTCAGCGCATTATGATCCGGCGCGTGCTTGAGCTTTCCACCAAAACGGCCTTCCACATCATGACCCCCCGGGCCACCATGGCGATCCTCCCGGCTTCCGCGGATATGACGGCCCTCATGGAAAAAGTGCGCGAATCCACCCATACCCGGCTCCCGGTTTGCGAGGAGGATGGCCAGACCATCAAGGGGACCGTCAACTTCTTCGATGTCATGGCCGGCTGCGAAGACTGCCTGAAGGGCAGCATCAAGCCCTACGTCCGCCCCGCCCTGTTCATCCTGGAAACAACTCCGTTGATGGAGGCCTTCGCCAAGCTGCGCGTCTCGAAACAGTCCATGTGCCTGGTGGTCAATGCCAAATCGGAGGTGATAGGCCTGATCACCAACCAGAACGTCCTTCAAGCCATTGTGGGGAAATTGTGACCTCCGGTTCGATCTGCCCTGAGGAATCCTGTCCCGCCTGCAACCGCTTTACCGGCACGCACCTGACTTGCCCGTATTGTGATGAGGATACCCCGCGGCGCCCCGTGTACCGCCGCTTACGACTCACGGCCATGACCCTAAGTGTGACCGGTCTGGCCCTGCTTCTTCTGCTCGCCGCGCGGGCCGCGCCACCGGTCATCTCCCGTTCCGCGATTCGGCCGGCCATGAATCACGCCTATGTGACCCTGTCGGGCCCCGCAGACGTCACTGGCCACCTCTATCTGGTGGCCGGCAAACCGCCGCGTCTCTATCCTGACGGCTCACACAAGGCGATCACCCCATGACGCCTGAATCCGGCCGCCCTATCCTCTACTCTTCAGAACAGATCCGCACCCGGATCAACGAACTGGCGGATACCATTGTCCGCGATTACGGTCAGGCGGAGTTCCTGGTTGTCTCCATCTTGAAGGGAAGTTTTATCTTTACCGCCGACCTCATCCGCTGCCTGTCCGACCGCCACGCCCTGCCCGTCCTGGATTTCATGACCCTCTCCAGTTATGGAGGCGGGACCGTCAGTTGCGGCACGCCGACGGTCCACACGGGACTCACCCTGCCGGTTGCCGGAAGCCGGGTCCTGATCATTGATGACATTCTGGACACCGGCCTGACCCTGCAGGCGGCCTGCAGGCTCCTTGCCGGGCGCGGCGCAAAGGACGTGCGGAGCTGCGTGCTGCTGGATAAGCCGGCCCGCCGGGCCGTACCTGTTGAGGCCGATTACTGCGGCTTTAAAATTGAAAATGTTTTTGTCGTGGGATACGGGCTGGACTACAACAACCGTTTCCGGCAGCTTCCCTACCTGACCACCCTAACCCCACCCCCACCCCTGTGAGTGGCCCCGACTGGCTGGCCGCCCTGTTTCTTTTTGCGCCGGAGTGGGGTCCGTCGTGGTTCCTGCCTGCCCTGTTTGCCGGCCTGTTCACGGCCTGGGTCATATTGAGTACGCTCCCCGCGATCCTGTTATCTGCGGGTGATGAACACTCCTGCCTGATGACCGCGCCCGGCCAGACGCTGGTTCGGGCCGGCGAGGGCCTGACCGCGATCAAGCTTGCGGGCCTGGGGAGTCTGCTCGGCCTGGTCCTGCTCGCCGGGCTTCTCCCGCTGGGCGCGCCCATGCTGGCCCGCACGCACCGTGTACTCGCGCCCCATTTCGGCTGGATCCTCTGGGCGGCGATTCTCTTTTTAGCACTGACCGAACGCCCGCGCGCCGCACCGACGGCCCAGCCGGTACAGGCCCACCTCCTCTACACACTGGCGCCTGTCCTGGCGGGCGTGGCCACCCTGCTGCTCTCCGGGCTGCTCGGATT
>JBIKMI010000091.1:0-9546 GCA_044359285.1 Kiritimatiellia bacterium | reverse complement strand
CTTCACCTTGTTCAGCGTGATCATTTCCCGGATGCGGCCCGGCGAGCCAATCACCACCTGGGGCTTTTTCTTGAGCTTATCAATCTGCCGCTGCATCTGCGTACCCCCGATCAGGAGCACGGAGCGGATGGGGAGTCCGGAGTTGACAGCCAGGGCGCCGGCCTGGCGTTGAATCTGAATGGCCAATTCATGGGTCGGCACCACCACGATCAGCTGGGTGGCCGCCAGGGCCGGATCCATCTTCTGGAACAAGGGCAACAGGTAGGCGAGCGTCTTGCCGGTCCCGGTTTCGGAATTGAGATAGGCACTTTTTCCCGCCAGCAATACCGGCAGGGAGGCGACCTGGATGGGCATGGGATCAGTGATTTTTTCGACCGTCAACGCCTTCACTAACGCAGGCTGCAATCCTAATTCGGTGAATGTCATTGTACTCCCTTTCGCAATTTACACAGGAAGCACTATAACAGGACTCACCCGGGATTCGCCATTATTAATCTGGACTGGCCGAGTGGAAGACTTCACCACTAATGGAGAAATGAAGAAATCCAGATAAGAATTTTTTAACAGAAGCTCGCGAAGACCGCGAAGAATAAAACCCGTTTTGCGATTTTTGTGTCTGGCGATTACGCCATCCATCAAAAATCGCAAAACGGGTTTTCTTGAATTGAAGGACAAAACGGTATGGAGAGATTTGTGCAGAGAATGTTTCCTATGACTCCTTAAGAATCCGTTGCGGTCTTCGCGAGCTTCTGTTCAAACTCTTCTCTTAATCCGGATTTCTTTAATCAGTGGTGAAGGTTTTTCTTGGCGCGGAAGCTGCTTACCATTTCAAATTCAAATAGGCATCAACGGTGGCGCGGTTATAGATCGGGCCTTCCTGATACTGGACATCCCCGCCGAGATTCAATCGCGGAGTCAACCGGTAGACGCCGCCCAGCCGGGCACCCACCACATAGCGCCAGGCCGTATCGCGCTCCATCGCATACCCCGCCTGTCCACTCAATTGCGCCCCCCACCTCACGCCGGTTCCCTGCAGGGCGGCATAGAGCTGGTGTTGCTGCAGCTCAACCGGCGACCAATACTCCGGCGCATCGGCCGTACTGTCGGCATACCGGCCCGCGTAGCCCACGCCCAGATAGGGAGTCTCCTTGATGCGGCGGATCAGGCGCACATTGCCCCACAAGGTATCATTGCCATCACTCCGCTGGGTGAGGGAGAGATCGGCGAAACAATCCCAGAAGTGCATCAGGCGGGAATAGGTCTCCACGCCTTCGCGGTGCGAGGTAATCCCCTCGCGCAAGGCCTCAACCGTCTCCATCATTTCCATGCGGCTGATGAGATTCACATATCCCTTGAGCCAGGAATTCGGCAACCGCAGGCGGGCCCGCCACCCGGTTTCATCCGGCAGGGAATCCATCATCCACTCCTGGAATCCCGCTTCCACCCAGACCTCAGGCGCGACATAGGCGAGAAAGCCCAGATCGACCGAAGAAGCCGTTTCCTCGCCCACTCCGTCCTGCTCCCAGTTATGACGCTTCATCCCCGCCTCCCAGCGCAACCAATCCTTGACCGGGCCTTCCGCACCCGCCCCCGCTTCCCAATAACTGCGATCCTCATTATCCCACCAGGCGAGCGCCTCCAGCCGGGCCGTCGGGCGGCGCATATCCGTGACTTTTTCCAACAGGCGGACTGCCCGTGTCTCATCGACCGGTGCCAACTTGACCGCCTCACGCGCCATTTCAAGCGCGAAGGCCAGATCCCCCTGAATGGCCGCATTCGCGCCCAGATTGAAGGTCACCTCGAAGGGATTGGCCCCCGCTTCAGCCGCTTTCCGGAACCAATAGGTCGCCACTTCACTCTGCCCGTGCCAGTAATACAGCTTCGCCAGTTCAAGTCGGGCACGCACCACCGGATTGCCCTCCAGGATATGGCTTTCAAGGGCCGCCGCTCCCCAGCCGGGTGGCACGGCCTTGGCAGGCAAGCGCAGCATATCCGGGGTCCCCGAAATAAACCCGTTATCATCCCGGCAAAGGGCCGCCGCAAATGACCGGCTCACGGCATTGGAGAGCGCGGCGATGGCGGCCGGATCGGTGTCCAGTGACAACTGGCCATAATCGCCACCAGGATAATAAAACAGAGGCGCCTTACCACTACCCACACTTCCGGCAACCGCGGACAGGATCCCCGTCACCCGCTCCGCCATGGCCGTCTGGGACTCCTGTTCGCCATTGCTCACGATCCGATGCGTGAGCGGATTGCCTTTGACCCCGTCCGCCCGGACAACCGCCGGACTCAAGCCCGGGCACGTCAAGGCGATCTGCCAGCGCCCGCTCTGTTGCAGTTCAGCCAGACGCTGAGGCGAGGTCATCCGGGGCAGAGCCATTTTCAAGTTGCGCGGATCCACCACCATTACGGCCGAAGCACCCACTTTCTGAAGAGCCGCATCGACCGCCTCCACCACGGCCCGATCGGGCTGGACCAGAACAACCATCACGTTTTTTTGCGTGCTCGTTCCGTCCGGCATGGCGGTCACAAAGGCATAGCCATTGGAGGCCAGACAGGCGATATGGGTCCCTATCTGGGCGGCGGTATTGCGGCCGGGGTAATCAAACACCGTCGTCTCCCCGTAGAGCAACACGGTCGTTACCGCATTTTCGTCCCGCTCCGCCAGGGGCTCCAGCATCCGTATGGCGCGGGAAAAGCCATCCGCCTCCGCCAGTGTCATGGCATAGCGGCGCACGGCCATATCATCCCACGGTCGCGCTTCCGCCAGCCGTTCCGCGTAGGGGATGGCATGACGCGGCCGTCGTGCCACCAGTTCCTGGTCACGAAGGAAGACCAGACTGGGTGCCAGCAGGGGATTTCGTCCCAACAGATCCTGATGAAGGGCCATCGCTTCTTCCATTCGGCCACAAGCCGCCAGGGCCCGCGCCAGCAACAAGGCCTGCGACACCGATCCGGGCTCATCGGCCACCGTAGCCTGGGCGGCAACGACCGTGGCCGTGGGCGCCACGCCCGTCTCGATTGCCTCCAGATTTTCGGCCAGGACGCGGCGTAACGGAACCGAGCCGGCCACCGCCAACCCCGCCTGCGCCTTCTGAACCGCCTCAGCCGGGCGTCCTAACGCCGTCAGGATCTGCGCCAGTGACTCATAACCGAGAACGGTAGGCTTGCGCTGAAGACTCCGGGCCAGCCCGTCCACGGCCGCCGCGCCTTTCCCTGTACGATATTGAGACATGGCCATTTCCGTAGCGAAGTAAGGAATGTCCGGAGCAGCGAGATTCAGGAATTGCCACAGCTCGAGCGCCTTCTCATCCTCACCCAGCGCGGTCCACATCAGAGCCAGCGTATCCCTGAGCGGGGCGTCCCCCTCTTCCACCCGCAGTGCCATCCATTCGGCTTCCCGCCGGGCCCGTACGAAATCTCCCTGCGCGAATGCGCAATCAAACAGGTACTTATGAATCTCCGCCTGATCGGGGGCGGCGTCCACACTGGACTGATAGGCCGCGATCGCGGCGGGGTAGTCCCCGCGCGTTTCGGCCAACTTGCCCGCCACCCCGGTCCGCACCGCCACCGCCGTGGCATGTTCCTGAAGATTGGTCAACAGGAGCAGTCCGCGGGGCGTGTCATTTAAACGCTGGCACAGATTCCAGGCCAGCGGCCAACTCAGCCGGTTGGGTTCCCGGCTCAACACTTTTTCATAAATACCCAGGGCCGCCGCCAGATTGCCGCGTTTAACCTCGTCATGCCCATAAGTGAAATACAGATCCGTCACCCGCGAAGCCTGATCCGGCCGATTTGCCAGGGCGACCGCCAACGCGTCAAGGGTCTCCATCGAACCGGGAATACCGGAGCAGATCCCCAGGGAATCCATGATCAGCGCAATGTCGGCCGGTGCCGCCGTGGCCACACAGGAGGCAATGAAAGCGGAAAAATATTCAGGGGTTCCCGCGACCACTCCGTTCACCGCACGGGCCGCGCCCAGATAGAGCCCCAGCCACGTCCGCTCTTCGCCTGAAGCCCAGGCCCTGGCCAGGAACGGTTCTGCCGCCTTTGTGCGTCCTACCTTAAAAAGGTCCCGCCCGGTCGCATAGGGAGTTGTCTTCGGCAACCACTGCTCATGCTTTTCCAGTGCCAGCTCCTTATGCCCCTCCTCGGCCATTCTTCCGACCACCCCCCGTACAAACCGTTCCCGATCGGCCACACCGAGGTCCAACGCCTTGGACCAGGCAGCGCAGGCAGCAGTCCGGTCTCCCGCTCCCCATAACGTCCACCCCAGCTCCTGATAGGCTAGCCCATTGCCCTCCTTGAGGCTGATGGCCTTTTCCAACGCCATTTTTGATTCGCCAAACTGCTGACGGCGTCCCTGGACGATACCGAACTGCAACCAGGCCTCGGCATTTTCGATATCATTCGTAACCGCCAGGCCCGCCATCGCACAGGCCGCCTCCACATCATTCTCCGCCAGCAGCGCCTTCGACTTCCGGATCAAGAGGGTTCGATCCAGTTTGATGGCCATGGGCATATCCCCTACCGTAAACCAGAACTCGGCCAGCTCATTCTGAACCTGCCCGGTCCTCTGGGCCCCCATCGCCTCAATCGCCTTGAGCTCGCGGCGCGACGCGTCGAGCTGGCCGGCCGCCAGGAGCCCCCGCACCAGGAACAACCGGACTACCCATTGATCAGGCACAAGCGCCAGGCTTTTCTGATAACCCTGTATGGCTCCATCGAGGCTCCCCTGATAATGCGAGATCCGGGCCGACATCCCCTCCCTGACGGCTGGAGACTTGACCCGGGGAAGCCACGCACTGAGAGTCGCGCTCACCGCCTCGGGCGTCGCCGTCCGGTCTTCCAGCAAACACCAGTCTGCCCAGCTCACCCGGTCGGGATCGAGCCCCAGAGTCTGCCGGTACAAATATAACGCCGTCGCGCCGTCATTCCGGCGCCGCGCCGTCGTGGCCGCCTTTTCAAAACGTTCGGCCAGGGCTACCCGCTTCTCCCGTTCTGAAGGATAGCGGGCTTCCAGTTGCCGCCAGATATCCCCCGTCGTCGCGTCCACCTTGAGGGAGAGCATACAATCCCATAACAGTTCAGCCTGATCCTCAGCCAACACCGGTGGGGCCTGATCCAGGGCGAGCTTCAGATAGGCGGGGACTTGCTTCCCGTTCCCGCGACGGCTTTCGATATAGGCCAGGTAGATGGCGATTCCGGCACGATTCTCGCCCGCCTCCCAAGCGGCCTCCAGAAAAGGAACGGCCGCCAGGCGCCGCCCGCTCTTGTACAGTGAGATCCCTAATTCGCTCAGGGAGTAACCGGGCTTCCAGATCCGGTACAACTCCAGCGCTTTCGCCTCGGACCCGGTCTCGGCCAATTGACTGAGCACCCGCCGGATCAGGTCATCCCGGTCTCCCGCGTTGGACTGAATCAGCAGATCCAGACTGGCCAGTGCTTTTTCGCGATCCTCATTCCAGATCAGCCAGGCAAACTCACGATTGATGACGGGATCCCGGGGCGCAATCAGCAACGCCGTTCGGAACGCCTGGGTGGCGGCATTGGTGTCGCCTCCCTGCAGACGGAGGGTCCCCAGCAATTTCCAGCCTTCCGCATATCCGGAGTCCCGCGCGACCGCCGCCTCGGCCAGTGACCGGGCCTTGGCCTGGTCGCCCGCCGCCATGGCATCCCGGCCCACCTGCACTATTTTGACTACCGACCACTGCGCCATATCCGGCGAAAAGGCCACTTCAGCCGCCCCGGCGCGCGAACTGACGAGCGCCGCCACTACTATTGCGAATCCCCACTTTTTCATGGATTCTTTCCTTCTTCTGACCAGACTATAATCTTGTGCGCCTGCGGAATGCGTCGAATCACCTGTTCATCCCGCACTACTAACCGGGAGGGCGGATGTCGCCGCAAAAACCCCTCTGCCACCTGCAGGGCATTCGTCCCCGTCATATCCAACCAGACATGATCCGCTTGATTCGTCACAGATAGCGACAGTTGCTCGTCGGCTTTCAGCCGGTGCATAATCTGCAGACCCTGCGCGCGCAAGGGCTCGATCCAGCCGGCCTGTGACGACTCCACCACCACCCCCTTGATAAACGGGCGCAGATCCTGACGGGTCCATTGAGCCACCATGGAGGGCACCTGGACTTCAGGCGCCTCACGGTTTGTTGATGTCACGAGAATCGGCCAGACCTCGGCCCCTTCGGAAACAGCCTGGATACAGTCCAGACATTGCTGGGTCGGCACAACCTCACCGGGCGCAGGAAACGGGGAAATATATTCGGTGGTCACCGCGCGCTGATCGAGCGGAAGCGTCATCCAGGAGTCCACGACCACGCCCTGCCGGGGTAACGACTTCACCTTCAGGCCGGAGAGCGACACCGCGCCGCCCCTGGCCTCAAACCCGATGGAGCCCGAGGCGAAGGGAGGCGCCACGGGAACCGGACCGAAGACGGGCACATCATTCACGATCAGCCAGGAGCGCAGGCCTTTGATCTTCCAGTCCAAACGGACGACCGCACCGGTCGGGGCCGGCGCCGTCTTGATGGTCACCGGTACGCCGTGGCGGGATTCCTGCAGCCGGATCCCCTTGTCATCCACAGACAGGCGCAGACAATCTCCGGGACTCAACCACCGGGCATAGCAGACGGCAATGGCCTGTGGGGCGCGAGCCACGGATAGGGTAATCCGGACATCCATCCAGAGGTCGCTCCCGCGGATCTTCGCCGTATCCTCATCATTCAGCTTGATCGCCTCATTTACAACCCGCGCTCCACCGGACAGGCTCCAGCGGTCGCTTGACCCGACCTCCACCACCTGGTCCGTCAGCGGCAAGGCCCGCTTGAGAGCCGTCAACACCTGCGCCGCCGGCCAGTCCCCGTTCACACGCAACCGGGTCAAGGCGTAAGGATTGCGGCCGGGCGGATTAAAGGGGTTGGAGGCGAGGACAAACGCCATGCGGTGATATTTATTTACGCAGGCATAATTGATTTCGCCGGCCAGCGGTTCTGCGCCCGCGCGACGCCCATCATCCGCATAGGGATACACATACGCGGTCACCGGGACTCCCTTGATCTTCGCCAACGCGGCCGCCGCGTCATGGTAGTCCAACTCCAGCCTCGCGCGGAACTCATCGTCCGTCTCCAGACGTTTTTCCCGGGACATCCATTTACGGGTGCTCAAAAAGTGATCCTTCCGCCCCTCCGTGGTTTCCACCAGCTCAATGGCCTCGCCGCCCATGCTGGCAATGCCCCACTGTGGCAGGCCGAGAATTTTCCGGACATCCCCGCTCTTGAGACAGGATTCATCCCACCCCTCCATGGGTTCAGTCGGCACGCATAACGTGGCCTGCATCCCCAACTTGCGCAACACCGGATGGGCGCGAATGAAGGTTTCCTTCCGTCCGCCTTCAAACAAGATGAGCAGCGCCTTTTCGGGAAGCGGGGCGCGCCCCTCCATGAACGCCAATGCATCTTCAGTGGTAATGGTGCGGTACCCCGCCTCCTGCAACACCTTCATGTGCGACTTCAAGGTTCCGGCGGACGGATAGATGGTATTTTCCTCGCGCGTGACCCCGGCATAGGAGATCGCCATGAAGCCATCCCAGTTGGACCAGACCTCAGGCGTGTAGTCCAACGGCGGAGAGGGACGGAACATCAGCCAGAGCGCTACCGCAAACACTCCCGCAAAGGCCAGCCACTGCAGAAAATTAATTACTCGCTTCATGATTCATCTCCCCTAATTTCGCGTGCCCCACAAGGTGCGGGAGAAGGTCAGCACCGCCCAGGGCAACTGCCAGATCAGCACAAACATATAGTAGAAGCAGAACAGGATCCCGTAGTACCAGACGCGGGAGCGCTTCAGGAAAAGGTATGTGCAGCTCATCAGGCAGCTCATCAGGAATACACCCAAGATGTAAATGATGGGCGACCGGTGCTGAACGAGCGGCACATAGACCAGCGAGCGCAGCACGATGAAGGGACCCAGCAGGGGAAGCAGGAAGCCCAGATAGAAAGAGAGGGACATCAAGGGCGGACGCCGCCACATGAACCCGCACGCCCGCAGGGTCTCGCGGAACCAGGAACGCTTCCAACGCATCTGCTGGCGCAGGAAGGTGCCGTGGTCGTCCGGAACGATCGTCGTGGTAATCGCATCATCCGCATACACCACCTTGTGCCCCCGCATCAGCAGGGAATTGGTCAGGCTGCGATCATCCCCGAAGGTGGCCGGCTGACCGAAAAAGGTCTGGTTCAGCCACTCCTCGCGCACGGACATGAACAGATCCTTGCGATACGCCGCCAGGGGACCGGAGAGGCAGGTCACGGAATCGAACACGCTCTCCGCCGCCTTCATCACCTTGAACGCCACGTAATACCGCACCGCCTGCATACGGGTCAGCGTATTGGTCCAGATATTCTCAACATCACAATGGCCGGTGACCGCCGCCACCTCCGGATCTGCAAACGGCTTCATCAGGTTCCGCAAGGCTTCCGGCGCCAGGAAACTATCGGAGTCGATGAACACCAGGAAATCACCAGTCGCCTTCTCGGAACCTGCGGACATGCCGTGCCGCTTCCCGAGCGATTTGGCATGGGTGATCACCTCCACCTCGGGATACTTGATCCGGGCCTCCTCAATCGCCTTCTCCGTCCCATCCGTACTGCCATCGTTGATGACGATAAACTGCAGCAGGTCGACGGGATAGGCCGACTCCATCACCTGGGCAATCATACGCCCCACATGCTCGCGCTCATTGAATACAGGCGCGATCACGGTGATCTTCGGTAACTCCTTCAGCGGCTTGTGCCGCCGATAGAACGAGGCGAACACAAAACGGGTAACGAGATAGCCTGCCACCAGAATGCTGTAGAGGAAAATCGGCACATCCAGCCAGAAGAGATACAGGTTCTCATATTTCATGATCAGCACGATGCCGATCGCGAAAAAGAAAAACAGCACCGCGGTCCAGCGCAGCCGGGCCCAGGTCGTGCGGGCCAGGCGAACGCCCAATGACTCCTCAAACTCAATACCATACTTATTGCCTGCCGGATGGCGGTAGCGCACGGTGGCGTTGCAGCTCCACTCGCCCTGCACGAATTGCTCAGGCATCACCCCGGGCGGAACACGGAACTCCAGCGCAACATCCGACACCCCGTCAGGAATCTCCAGCCCCTCCAACATCACTCCGCCCTCGGAAATGTCTACCACGGTGGCAGTCATTACCTGGGCAACTCCCTCACGGGGCGTGTATTTGACGGTAACAGGGAAGGCCCCTAAATAACGCTTGAACTGACGCCGGTCACTGGCATTGGGCCGGGATAAATTGCGCCGCCTCCGGTCAAATTTCGAAACAGGATAATCAGCGCACAGCTCTGTTGTATTTTTCTCATCCATTATTGCACCCACAAACAAATAAAACCCGCCCCATTCGCACCTCGTTATACTATCTTCCGTTGACTTATAGTGCCAGTTAATTAATGTTTCTGCAACAAACAAGACTAATTTTATCCTTTTTAAATGATTTTATATGAATTAACTTGCTCA
>JBIKMI010000386.1:0-2517 GCA_044359285.1 Kiritimatiellia bacterium | reverse complement strand
CTCTTCGCGATCTCCGCGTGCTTCTGTTCAAATTCTTATCGGCTGGATCAATGAAAAATCCCCTCATAAAGCCGGAAGCGCCTGATTGGTCCTTCAGGCTTTGTGAGGGGATTTCTTATTGCCTTCAAACACTCGAAGAGTTTTGAACAGAAGCACGCAAAGCCCGCGAAGGCCCCATGCGGCGTGCTCGCCGCCTGTGGCGGGGCAGGGATTTAGAAATCAACCTCTTCAATATCTGCTCCGCGTAAAACCATTCTCGAAAGCCTTTCTTTGATGAGTCTCACATGAAAAATTAAGTTTTGGCATTCCGCGAAGCGTACCCCCCCTTTACTCTTCGCGATCTCCGCGTGCTTCTGTTCAAATTCTTATCGGCTGGATCAATGAAAAATCCCCTCATAAAGCCGGAAGCGCCAAAAAACTTACCAATGCATTGACAAAAGCGTAATTTATTATACTTATATAAAAAGTAGTTTTAATATAATAAATAAGTATATGAGGCTGGGTGTTCTCGCAGATATGAAAGAGTGGTGATTGTGAAATTCGAAATTAGGCGTGTTCAGAACGGGGTGATCCTGCGCGTTGAGATGGATGGGGCTGAATCAGGTGAGGAGTTGGTTTGTCAGGAGTGCCACAATGATGAGATCGAGGCTTTTGCTGAATTTCTAAGGGATGTAGTTGAGCAGTATGGTCCTGCTACCAGTCGGTATTCGCCCAAAAGAATCAGTATTAGAATTGAGCAGGGTGATAAATATGACCCTAATATGAGTGTCCCGCCCCTGTAGTAACCGCCGCTTGCCCGCCATAGCCTTGGCGTAGGCTGGTCCCGGCGGCTGAAGTCGCTAGTGGGGCCCAATCACCAGCGCGTGGAAATCATTGAAGTCGAAATTCTCGACTTCAAAAAAACGGTGAAAATTGACAATCCAAACAGGGGTTTGTAGAATTTAACCATGCATACGATACAAGAAGTCCGAAGGGAAGTGCTAGCGTTATCAGTTAGTGAGCGCGCCTGTTTGGCGCACGATCTCATTCTCAGTTTAGACACTTCGGTAGATTTTGACCTCAGCGCCGGGCAGGAAACCGAGATTCAGCGGCGCTTACAAATGGTGCGCGAAGGTAAAGCTTTGGGGCGGCCGTCTGACGATGTTTTTTCCGACATCAAGGTCAAGTACGGATGATGCTTTCAGTTACGATTCTGTGCGAGGCCGAAGCGGAATTTTTGGAAGCGGCAGCCTATTACGAAAACAAAGCGCCCGGGCTTGGCCTCGATTTCGCGGCCGAAATTGAGCGATCAGTTCAAGCTATACGACAGTCGCCCGAAAGGTGGCCTCTTCGAGATGACGGAACCCGCCGATGCCTGACGCCTCGGTTCCCTTTTTTGGTTGTATATACGTGTTTTAATGATCACATTTGGATTCTTGCATTTGCGCATTGCAAGAGGCGACCAGAATACTGGTCTGATCGGGTATGGGGTCGCAGAGAAAGTTGAACGTTGTAGAGGCTGAAGGCGTGGGTTTTTCCTGTTTTCAACTTTGAACTCGCAACTTTGAATTTTTAACTTTCCTCCACCACAATCCTGCCGCCAGCAGGAATCCCATCCCCGCTACCCCCAGTAGCCACCAGGGTCGGTAGAGCAGCCCCAAGGGGCCGCAATAGAGCCAGCTCACGCACTCACCCCAGATCAATTGCCGGTTCCGCGGGGTGGCGAAGGCCTTGCGCCAGGGAATGTCCGGGGTCGTGAGGAAAGTGAGGGAGGGTTGCTGAGTTGTTAAGTTGTCAAGTTGCTCAGTTGTCCCCGAGGGGAGAGTTGCTAAGTTGTCCCGTTGATAAGTTGTTAAGTGAAAGCCCGTCGGACTCTTTGTCCTCAGCAACTCAAGAACCCAAGAACCTAACAACTGAGCATCAGCTCCCCCCAACAGCCAGCGGACACGCGGGGCATGGTAGTCGGAGGTGATGACGGTGGAGTAGACCATAGACCTTAGGCTATAGACATTAGACCCGTGCAAAGATCCCCTCACCCCAGCCCTCTCCCTCAAGGGGAGAGGGTGCAGATGTCGAGGGTGAAGAGGCATTCCCTCCTGATTCCCGTCTTTCCTCTCCCCTTGGGGGAGAGGATTTAGGTGAGGGGTGTCTTCTTCCCCGAAGTCAATGGTCTGCAGTCTACGGTCTATGGTCTGCATCTCACGTGCGAGATGTCGGCAACTCTCCCAGGTGGTGCGGCAGTTATCCGTGCGAACCTCCGGGTGGGTAGGTAGTGTCGCCGCAATGGCACGCACTTGTGCGGTCAGGTTGCTATACTCCCCCTGATACTCCGCGCCGGTGAGATAGATGAGGGCTGGGGGTGGCCGGCTCACCAGGAGCTCGCACGCCAACGCCGTCCGCTCCGGCGTGTGGGGCCCACCCGCGAATACGATCATGATGGCGGCCATAGGGAGATTGGTCATGCCGGAGGATAACATGAGGAAAGGGAGGGGGAAAGAAATCGATTGTGCGAAATCCATTCCCTCGCCCCTTGCGGGA
>JBIKMI010000261.1:0-4003 GCA_044359285.1 Kiritimatiellia bacterium | reverse complement strand
CTCGGAGCTGACAATCTGCCGGCCGGCATAAAGATATAAAACCGGAACCCCGGCCTGCCGCACAACCAGGCACCCCGGCTCCGGTGAGGGCTCAATAGTCATGCCGGCGGGAAGCGATCCCGTCCCGCCTTTTTGCAGGGCCGCGAAACAGTTACAGTCGTGCCGTTCCGCCAGGAATGCCACTTTTACCACCCCTGCGGCCTGAACATCAAGATGGCGGATCAGGGCCGTCAGGGCGACTCCCGGCTGATGACAGGGATAGATATGGACATGTGTATCCGCAATAATCATTTGCCGCTCATGATCTTTTCGTAGGTGGTTTCCATCGTGTGTACACAGCGCATGCCGTCGAAATCTTTAGCCCGGATCAGCGCCTGATCCGCCAACGCCTGACGCTGCGGCGCATCGGCCAGCACCCGCTCCAATTGACGGGCCATCGCCTCAACATCGCCGGGCGCGAACAGCAGGGCGGTCTTACCCTCCTCCAGGATTTCGCCGAGTCCATCCGCCGTCGACGCCACACAGGTCCGCCCCATTGCCAACGCTTCATAGAGGGTGTTCGGCGTGCCTTCATGGTGACTGGCAAAGAGCATAATATCAAAACACTGCATCAGCTGTTTGGCATCAGACCTATAGCCCAGCATCGTCACCATGTGCGACAGCCCCAGCGCTTCAATCTGCGTCCGGATCTCCGCCTCCCGCGTGCCATCCCCGACAATCCATAAACGCGCCGCGGGGAAGTCCCTGGCCACCTTCTGAAACGCCAGCAGGGCATCGGTATGCCCCTTCTGTGCTTCCAGCCGCCCCACCATGCCGATCACCATCTCGCTTCCGGCCGCACCCAGGGACGCCCGGGTCTTCTTCACCCAGTCCGGATCGACCTTGGGAAGGCGATCCAACAGGATCCCGTTATACAGCGTCATCACCGCCCCGGCCTTGATGTAGCGCTTCTCGATCGTAAACTGCCGGGTGGATTCCGAGACCGCAAAGGCATACTTCGTCAAAGGGGCGAGCAGCCACTCCACCATGCGTTGCGGGAAAGGGACTGTACTGTAGTTACAGCGTTCATGCACGATGACCGGAATGCGCAGAAGCAAACCAACCAGCCGCCCCCAGGTGCAGGCGCCGTAGCCGTGAGCATGGATGATATCGACCTTTTCCCGGCGCACCAGCCGGATCAAGGCGATCAGATTGCGGGGATCGGTCTTGCCATAGCCCAGATAAAGCGGTGGCACACCGGCCTCGATCATCTGTTGCGCGGCCTTATCGTAGCCTTTGCGACTGCACAACAAGACCCGGAACCGCCTGGCATCAAAGGAGGGGATCCACCATTGGAAGGCCCGGGCAGGACCGTGCAGGGATGACTCCTTGCCGCCGAAATGCTCGCACAGATGAAGGACCGTGATGCGTTGGTCTTTACGTTCCATTACGGCGATCCTTCATCACTTTGGCTGGCACACCGGCGGCGATCATGTGGGCTGGCACATCACGGGTGACCACCGCACCGGCACCAATAATCGCACGCTCCCCGACGGTGACGCCATCCAGCACCTGGACACCGGCCCCGATCCAGCCGCCCGCACCGATAGTGATCCCCGTGGCGCATCGCGCCTGGGCCAACACCGCGGCGTCGGGGCTACCATACTCATGTCCCCCGCCAATCAGATAGGTATAAGCGGCCAGCATCACCTCTGCGCCCACCGTCACCTCCGCACCGGAAAAAATCTCACAGTTGAAGCCAATATTCACCCCATCCTTCAGGGTAATATTTCCGTTCTTGCAACTCAGGATGGAGTTGCGCCCCACAAAGACCCCGCTGCCGATTTCAATGCCCCGGTTCGTCTGGCCTTTGGCATCCAGCACCCCATTATCGTCAATCACGACATTATCGCCAATGAAGATCTTATGGGGATGGCGCAACACCACATTCGTGCCGAACACGACGCCCTTGCCGCAGTGCCCCAACAACAATGGGTACAGCCATTTACGCAATACGAGCCCCAGGGCGCCCGGCACCCAGCTGGTGAAAAGGACGATCAGTTCATACCCCAGCAAGGCGCCCCAGCCCCGCCGGCCGATGACCAGGTCGCGGTACTTGTCGAGTGACGACTTCTTATCTGTAAAAAGCTCTTTTTGAATCTCAACTGATTCATGTTGCGTCATTTAACATACCCTTTCTGTGCAGGGAGAAGGTGTCAAATTAGCACTGGAAACGCAATGGCGATCCATCGCCGCACCCTTAAGCGGGCGCCTATCACTTTCGGAGGGTTGGGGGACTTCATCACTAATTTAGGAAATGAAAGAAATCCAGATGAAGAAAAGAGTTTGAACAGAAGCACGCAAAGCTCGCAAAGAAGAAATCAATGTTTTGCGATTTTTGTGTCTGGCGATTACGCCATCCATCAAAAATCGCAAAACGGTGTTTCCGTGACATTCGAAAAGGATAAATATCCCAGCATTTCCTTAAAGAAACCGTGGCGTTAATTTTATCCACATGTATTCATGTGGAAAAATTAACGCCATATTTGCATTTCCTTCGCGGTCTTCGCGACTTCTGTTCAGAATTCTTGTCTGGATTTCTTCATTTCTTAATTAGTGGTGAAGTCTTCCCTCGAGATGACTCCAAGTCGGCATATAATGCAAACACGGCCCGATTGAAGGTCTGCGGGCTATACTTTTCATCAGCGAGCTTAAGGGCCTTTGCCGACAAGGAGACGCGGAGGTCGTTGCGCTGTATCAGGGTGTCCATACCGCGCGCCATGGCTTTCGCATCGACCTCGCACAGCAGGGCGACCTCATCACTCAGCACCTGCGTATGTGAACTTATCCTGGTCGCTATAACGGGCCTGCCTGACGCCAGATAGGAATAGATCTTCATCGGCGTGTTATTGCCCATGATCCGCGGCGATACCAGGACATCGGCCATTTCAAAAATCGAAGCCATATCCCGTAACGGCCAGGGACCAATAAACCGGCAGGAGTCGGCTATGCCCATGGTCCCGGCCTTCTGACGGTAGCGGGTAATATCCGCCTCCGACCCACCCGCAATCACCAGCGTCACCTCCTGCTGGCGTTTCAGCAGATCCTGAAAACTCTCCATCAACAGGTCGATTCCCTGATAGTGCTCCAAGTTGCCCAGATAAAGGAAAGCCATGCCTTTGACACCAAAGCGCTTCCGCAATGCGTCCCGGGCACCAGGCGCGGGGGTATTCAACAGCGAGAAATCGGTGATTAACACATTCCGGGTTGCGCCGTTTTTCCCTGCGATATCAAACAACGCCGGACAAACCGGAATCACCGCAGTGGCCTGCCGGATGACACGGGCTTCCTGTTTCTCCATCAGTGGAACGGCAAATTTCAGCCAGGGCCGTTTTTCAATGATTTGCAACGACATTGATGAATCCATGTCATAAACGTAAGGGATGCCAAATTTGCGTTTGATCGCCAACGCCATGAAAGCGGATTCTTCGACGGCATGCACCAGATCATACCGGTTCTTTTTCACCAGCCGCACGGCCTCGCGATAGAGGAACCCGTCACAAATGAGTTTTTTCAGCGACAAGCCCGCCCGGATCGTGCGGATGCCCGCCAACCGCGGAATGCGATAGAGGGTGACGCCGGTATACTCGGGGGTTGTCCCGAGATGATAGGTCAGGACGTCCACCACATCCCCCCGGGCCGATAACGCCTTCAGCAACATGTCAACGGCAATAGGAGTGCCACGCTCCTGGTAAAACGGTTGGGGTGCCAATATCAGAACTCTCATGAAATCCTCTCCAACAGCAACGCGGGCATTCATCATTCAAATACCCTGTTTCATCTTCCAAAACAGTCCGGATCATAATCGATTCCGGCCGGAAAGTGCAAACAGCGATTAGGCGCACCTCATCCAGGGCATATTCACGAACAACTGCAAATCCTTGTCAATATGGCCATTCTGAGAACTAAGGTTAACCCGATAATGGAAAACAAAACCAGGAATTTTGAACAGAAGCTCGCAAAG
>JBIKMI010000190.1:0-5570 GCA_044359285.1 Kiritimatiellia bacterium | reverse complement strand
GTCTTCGCGTGCTTCTGTTCAAAATCTTCTCTTCTCCTTGCAGGACTAAAGAGTGATTGCCTTTGCACTACAGAGAGTTACAACTCGTGTGAATATGCCCTGGCACCTCATCAGCCTTAAAACCTACCCTGACTATCGGCCCTGGCAATCAGTATGGTGCTGGCGGGATTTCTCGCCTATCACCACCATATGACAGAAAACCATGATGAATCCCCGCTGACCTTATTGAACCTTGAGGGCGGCCGACATCACGAGGTTGTTCCGCCGCATCTTATAGGCTGACGAGAGGGAGGATTGTTTTCCGGTTACCGGATTAACCAACCCGATACACAGATCGATTTCGCCTGAAGCGGTCTCTGGAATCTTCACCATCCGGGTTGAGCGGAATGTCAGCGGGAACCGCTGTTTTCTCGCCTCACTGATAGGGATGTCAAACATCAGGCTGTGATCATCTTGAAAAATAATCTTCCCGTTGGAGCGGAAATGCACGAAGACCGCCCACTTATCAATCGCGGAACGCGGCTGGCATTGCCAGTGATAGGTCACTGCCACCTGGCTGCCGGGCTTCGGGTTCGGCGGCTCAATCGTCGCACCGACAAAGTTGATCTTGTTTTCAAATTTACCAGGCGCCTTGATCGCAGGTTGCGCATACTCGCCCAGCCGGGCCTGCTGCGCCACCGCCTCGGCGTCACGCCCCAGCTTCTTGAGTGTCGCCACATAATCATCACCCGCACGACCATATTCGGGCGCCAACCAGACCACGCACTCCAGCATTTTCAGACGGCTGTCGGGATTCTTCTCCAGCCGGGCGCGCTGATACAGACCGTAGGCCCGCTCGATCCGGTTCTGCCGGCCGTCACTGGCGAATAGACCGCAATCCGTCCAATACAGGGGCACATACGGTTCAATCGCCTCGGCCGGCGGCCGTGCCTCAATCACAAAGAGGGTCTGACTCCCCTTGGTTTCCTCTTTCCACGAAACCGGCTGGAGCGAGAGGTATTGCCGGGTTCGGACCGTATCCTGGAAGTCAACGATCAATCCCGTCCGGACATCCAGCTTGAGCAGTTCCGCATCCATGGAGTCGTTTTTCGCAACATTCTGAAACGTTTGACTCATATACGAGGAGGCCCTGACGAACATCGAGGTGGAGAGAACGGGGTGCAACCGCTCGGCCATCCAGCGCGGGGCATACAGGCGCTTCACCCCATGCCGTCGCAACGGCTCAATCCACTGATGCGGCGTATCCAGCGACCACGCCGGGAGATTCTGCGGGGCCGCCTCCAGAATAACCACCTCCGGCACCCGCAGGCGGGAGTCCCCTTGCGAAAACGCGGTCAGGCGCAACGCGGTAATCCCGGGCTCAGGAGGCGAAAACCGGCACTCCTGAAAGTAATCCAAACCCTGATAAAAGAGTCGCGGGCCCGACCAGAAGTGCGCCGTCAGCGGTGTTTTAGCCATTAGCGAAACCCACTCCCCCGCCACGGTCAATCCGTCCAGGCGCACACGCCGCAAGCCATCCACGCCCGGATTCATCACCCGCAATCCCGCGGCTTTAACGGGCCGTTTAAAAGTCCATTCGATGGCCGTTTGCTCACCCTTCTTCAAGGGAAGCACCCATTGCGTATCGAGGTTGCCATCTGCCACCAGCGGCGTGAGGTCACGCCCGGACGCCATCTGACGCACCGCCTCAATCTGGTCCGCGGGCAAGTAAGCCCATTCCCGTGAAGGAGGCTGGAAGTCATAGTCGATCAGGAATTCACCGGCATAAGCCTGCTTCCCGGTCGCTTTGGTTGCCGCCAGGAAGTTGTGGAGATCATGGAAGTCGTTAATAAAGCCCTGGACCGGCACCAGCGCGGCTTTGCGTGCATAGGGCACATACGATTCCACGGGCATATCCGCAATGACCGCCCGCTCACGTGTGGCAAAGGAGACCCAGCCGTATAGAAAGTCACCGACCACCACCCCGCCGGTCTTCTTTTCAACAAAGTCGGCAAACCCTCTGGCGGCCTCATAGTGGGCTTGATTTTCCGCCATATGCTCGTTCATTTTCGGAATCAGGATCACGGCTCTCGGCACCACCAAACCGAACAGGATCAACCCCAGCCATACCCCTCGCTTTTGTTGGAGGATCCAATCCACCGCCACCCCCACCATCACGGCCGCGGCAGGAATCAGGGGCATCAGGTAGCGGGTGACCTTGACCCGGGAGTAGTGGGACTGCGCATACAACCCCGTCATGAACAACACAATCAAAAGCGTCGAAACCAGGGTAATGAACTGGAGACTGCGCGGCTTTTTCTGTTTCGCGGTCTGGACCATCACCACCCCGAAGATCACCGCCAGGATCGCCAGTCCCACCAAACGCGCCACATTCATCCCGGTCGGCCACGGCTCCAGGCCTAGAGTCTTGGGAAGCAACTGACAGAAATATCCCAATCCCTCCAGCAGGCTCACTTTCCCGAAGGATTTACTGAAGGCGAAGGAGCCCCACTCATTGGTGACATTCCACCACCACCAAGGCAGACTCCCCAGCATAAAGGCCGCCAGCGCCCAGAGGAGAGCGCCCCGGCGGAACATGAAACGCATGGCCGGGATCGCCACGACCGCAGCCGCCCCGAAATAGACGATCACCATCTGGTTATTCCACCAGCCCAGGCCGGCAAACAGGCCGGCCCACGCCAGATGGCGAACCGAGGTCTCCCCTGATTTGAGAGCCCGCGCCGTGAAACGGTTCACCATCAGGACCGTCAGCAGCCCGAACATCAGCATCGTCATATACCCGCCCCGGGGCTGGGAACTGAAGTGGAGGAGCGTGTCTGAACTGACAATCAGGTACGCGACGGAGAAGAACCCCGCCCGCACGCCGGCCGCATCCCGGGTCAGCAGATAAACCAGGAGCGGTACCGAACAGGACCACAGGGCGGTCCCTGCGCAAACCGCATATTCGGAGGTCCCGAAGAATTTGCACAGGAAGGCGCTCAGCAGCGGCTCGAGGCTTCCCATGTAGGCTTGCCCGTAATAAAAAACCGGGAATTGCCCCAGTTCCGCCATGTGCTTGGCCATCAACAGGACAATGCCATAATCGCGGAGGGGGATGTACTGGACATTCCAGGCACTGTAAAACCGGACCGCCACGGCCATGAGAAGACCCAGGACCGACATCCCCACCCAAAAACGTTCAGACCGCAGTACGTTCACACTCACTTTTTCAAATTACACCCAAGGAGGGGTATCCGGCAAGGCATCATCAAATTCCCTGATCAACGCGGCCTCATAGACTCCCCGATAGGTTCCTGCCAGGAATTTATCCAGGGACTCATTGAGGAAGCGCTGCCACGAGTGCTTCTCCCGGCCCGGCACAATGGGGAAATAGCACACCCCGTTCTCCAGGGCCGCCCGGTAATCGCCTTGGGCATCGCCTATCATCATAATTTTATCCGGGGCATATTTCCCCTTTGCCGCCAGGGCAATGTGCTCCGTCTTCGTACCATGTTCCTGTCCGGCAATGACCCGAACATATTTCAGCAGGTCATGTTCCGCCCATTCCCGCTCGAGCGCCTCAAGCGGGGTTTGTGACACCACCATGAGGTCGGCCTTCTGAAAAGCCTTTTCAAGCGATTCCCGCACGTAAGGAAAAGGCGGGACATTCTTCACAACCGCCTCAATAGTCGCATCCACAGCCTCTGACCAGGCGAGCGCATTCCGCAGCTCGGCGTCCCCTGTTTTCTCAACCAGGGCGCGCAAGGTGCTTTTGCTCAACTGGGTCTCCTCCCGCACCCATTGCCGCAAGCGCGGGAGATCCGGCACCGCGAAGCCCTGTGCGATGATGTCCCGGCGCCGGGAGAGCCAGTTCAGGACAGACAGAATAGCGGGATAGCGGTTGCTGCCCCGCTCCTTGGAGTACAGATTGACGAACTCTGTCGCGTCCCGCGCGTAGTCCACCACCGACTCCAAGCCGAAATACTTGATGTTATTTGGGAAAAAGCATTGCTTCTGCTTGATCTCCATCGTGTCAAACGCACACCCATCGGAATCGATCCCGATGAAGAACTCATGCCCGGGCCGGAAAGTGTGCCACGGCGCTCTTGTTTTCTCTTCCATTTTTTCTCCCTACCCTGATGCCCTTGCTTAAAACAGGCCGTCATGATGCCTGACCTTTCCCTATACTGGCAAGGCAAAACAGAATGCCCTTCTTGACAAATCCGGCTTCGGCTAGGATAGTTTCCTTCATTCTTTAAACGTGGTCCCCGGCTGTCAGATAGAAAGAGTCATTGTGCAAACAATCCTTCGTATTCCCGCTACCGCCAATCCCCCGTACTATGCAACGCAACGGGAGGCCTATGAATTCTATACGTCCCATTTCGACCTCACCGCCGACGAACAAACGCTCTACCGTAAACTCCTGATCGATGGACCCATTCAAGGGCGCTATTTCGGACTGGCCTGCGCCGAGGAGGCCTGCGAAACCAATCCCGACCGGCTCAACGAACGATTTGTCAAATATGCCCGTCAAACCGGAGCCGCGGCGGCCAGAGCGGCCATGACCGAGGCGGGACTCGCCCCCCATGATTTGGGCGGAGTGGTGGTCAATACCTGCACCGGGTATGTATGCCCGGGGCTCTCCTCTTATCTGGTGGAAGACCTCGATCTCCCCTCGTCCGTCAAAACCCTGGACATCGCCGGTATGGGGTGCGGGGGCGCCCTGCCCAACATCGACACGGCATCGGCCCTAATGGCGGCGCATGGTGGCCGGCCCTGGCTGAGTCTGGCCGTGGAAGCCTGTAGCGCCACCTTGTTCATGGGCTCCGACCCCGCCCTGATTGTCAGTAACTCTATCTTTGGCGACGGGGCGGCCGCCGTCATCCTCCAGAATGAGGCGACAGTGCCGCGCACACCCGGGCTGATGCGCATTCTCGGCAGCACCTCCAGTATTCACCCTCGCTACCGGGAACAACTGCGATACCGGCAGGAAGGCGGGCGCCTCCGCAACGTGCTCACCACGCGGGTTCCCGTGATCGGCGCCAAACTGGCCGGCGAGGCGCTCACCGCCCTGCTGGCCCAGCACCAGATCACCCGGCAGGATATCTCCTGGTGGGCCGTACATGCCGGGGGAACCGCCGTACTGGATCAGGTGGGCCGCGATCTGGGATTGGACGCCCAAGCCTTGCAGTATTCCCTCAACGTCTTCCGGACCTACGGCAACATGTCGTCCCCTTCCGTCCTGTTTGCCCTGAAACAGATCATTGAACAAGGTCAGCCCAAACCAGGTGACAGGGGGGTCCTGCTTTCGTTTGGCGCCGGCTTCTCCGCCTTCGCCCTATTGGTTGAATTCCTGTAAAGACTTACCATGCCCTCTTCTTCGAACGATCATGATGCGGATGTAATTGTGGTGGGCGCAGGCCCCAGCGGAACGTTTCTGGCGAATCTCCTCGGGCAAATGGGGCTGACCTGTCTGCTGCTCGAAAAGCGGAACGAACTCTCCCCCTCCTCCATGGCTATTGGCGTTATGCCGCCTTCGCTGCACCGCTTGAGCCACCTCGACCTGTCCGAGCCGGTCCTGCAGGCGGGCT
>JBIKMI010000107.1:0-8698 GCA_044359285.1 Kiritimatiellia bacterium | reverse complement strand
CTGATATTCTATCCCGTTTCAGACTGGCACTTCCAGGGAGTGAACTGGTGGCAAAGTCCAGAACTAATGATGCTATATTGGGGCATCCTGCCAATATTGTGGGCCGGGCTAGCGGCCTGGCGGTGGCAGGGAAATCGCATAAAACATGCATTAAATTACAATAAACAGCCAGGCTCGTCCGTTTAGTGACAATAAACCCACTGGTTGATCCTCCGAAAAGGATAATCTTGCGGAATGCTCATATTCCCGCAGGCAAGGATGCAGTGAGGGTGGTAGTGAGAACCGAAAGCAAGGTTGTGTCCGATCTGGTCGGTAATCTCATCATATCTGGACTTATGCCGGTGGAGAGGGAGGCGACGCCTGCTGAACGAGCAAAAGCTAAGGCCAAGACGGCCCGGGACAGGGAGATTAAGGCCGTGTTACTGGGGACTAATGCTCCGCCGCAGCCAGTAAGTTCCCCTCCGGTCATTGCGGATCAGAAAGATCTGGCGCCGGAGAGTCAGAACCCCTTGATGATCAAGCGTTAATTGATTAGTATGATGCCAGCTGTGCCATGCCGGATTATTGAAGCGTCTCAACAGACTCCTGCCCATGTCAAAACAAACTCCAGCCCGAATCGAAAATAAAGTTCTCAGTTGCGGACCTATTGATGCCTATCGCTCAGTGGTGATACTGCCCTCCCGTAGGGAATCGGTGCTGACGGCCTGTGGCCAGGACGCGGTCGGTCTCGAACAGTGGCTTCACGACGAACTGATGGTGGACCACACCCGACCGGTGAGCCGCTTTGTGTTTGCCGGAGAACCCTATTTCCAGGCCTTGGGTAAGGCGTACCAGCAGGAGGACGGCACCCTGCTAAGACATAAAGAGGAGGGGCGGCAAAAGGAGGCGATCTTCTCGGTCCAGGCCACAGCGATTACGGGAGCCAATCTGTTTCCCCTGCGTCAGGAAGGGCGCAACGTCGGGGTCGTCTATGAAGATGATGAGGCCCGCTATTGCCGCTTGAGCGGTGTGATCCCGTTGGATTTGACCGTTTCACGGGAAGGGCAGACTCGAGCCGTTCTGGAAATGCTGGATTGGATGCTGAAGACCAACGGCTTCCATTTTACAGACACCGTTCGTACCTGGTTTTATCTGGATCACCTGCTGGATTGGTACAAAGGCTTTAATGAGGTGCGAACGCGTTTTTTCGAAGAGCGCGGGGTGTTCCAGAAACTTGTCCCTGCCAGCACGGGTATTGGCGCGGCCAATCCCTGGGGGGCCGCCCTGATGTGTGATTTGCTTGCAGTTCAACCCAAATCAAAAGAAGTCAAAATTGAGACGGTCATTTCGCCCCTCCAGAATCCGGCCTTGGATTACGCCAGTTCGTTCAGTCGTGCCGTGGAGATTCAGTTGCCCTCACACCGCAGTTTGCTGATATCCGGGACAGCGAGTATCGACCTCGCGGGGCGAACGGAATATGTGGGTGAGCCCGCCAGGCAGATTGAGCGAACCCTTGAGGTTGTGGCTGCCTTGTTGAAGTCACGGGGAATGACCTGGGCGGATGTAGTCCGAGGTATTGCTTATTTTGCCGATATGGCGGATCATAAGGCGTTTCTTGCCATCGCTCGCCAGGTTGGCCTCCCCGTGTTACCACTTGCGGTGGCGCATGCGGATGTATGCCGGCACGATCTCTTGTTTGAACTGGAAGTCGACGCCGTCGTGTGAATTTGTACGCCCGACACAGGGTTATGAGCCAATCCATCCGGCTGAGGATCGTTTGAACTTACCAAAAGGGTCTAGATAAAGGAGTCATATGAAGCGTTGTTTGTCTGCTGTTTTTTCGATGTCGCTCGTTTTAGTGTTCCCCCTCTTCGCCGGGAGTGCCACCACTGGTTGGCGCGGGGATGCCACTGGCCGTTATCCCGCCACCACACCGCCCCTGGTCTGGTCGACCACCAACAACGTGGTGTGGAATACGCGGCTTCCCAATTTCTCCAATGCGACGCCGTTGCTCATTGGGAAACGGTTGCTGGTTTGCTCGGATCCCGCCACGTTGATGTGTCTGGATGTCGATAGTGGCCGGATTCTCTGGCAAAAGGAAAATGGATATGAGCAGGTTCTTTCCCCAGTTCAACTCGAGCAGGCCCGTCAAGTCTACACTAATTTAAACGCCCTGCCCAAAACCCACAATGTCACCGGGTTCACCTCTCCCTCGCCGGTCACCGATGGACATCGGGTGTATGTGCTATTTGGTAATGGTGTGGCGGCCAGTTATGAGTTGGATGGCACCTTGGTATGGGCCCGACTGGTGGAGCGGTCTACTCATCAATGGGGGCAGAGTGCCTCCCCGCTATTAGTCGGGAAAACGATGCTGGTGCATGTGCTGAAGATGACGGCCTTGGACGTGGCCACCGGAAAGACGCTCTGGGCGACTGAGTCGCCCGCGACATGGGGCACGTCCGTCGCCGCCCGGATCGGAAGTCTGGACGTGGTGATCACACCGAAGGGTGATATTTTGAGCCTGACGGATGGAGAAAAATTAGCCAGTGCCGTTGCTAAGCTCGACTATTGTGCCCCGGTGGTGGAGGGGAACCGGGTTTTTTTCATTGAAAACGGGGGGAAAGCCATCCGCCTCCCTGACGTGGTTTCCAAGCCGCTCAAGGTGGAAACCCTCTGGCAGACCCGCCCGGCGGCGGACCGGTATTACGCGTCACCGGTTTTTTACAAGGACCGGCTCTACGCGGTTAACCAGAAGGGGGCGTTCAGTACGATCGATGCGGCGACAGGTTTAGTGTTAAGCGAAACTAAATTGGAGCTGGGCGGTACGTTTTACCCGAGTGTGACATTAGCCGGCCACACTCTTTTTGTAAGTAGCGATAAAGGCGTGACGGCTGTATTTGATCTGGATGAAAGCGGGAAGGAAGTGGCCAGGAACGGGTTAGAGCCATTCCGGAGTTCGCCTGTTTTTGATGGGCACCGTCTCTACATCCGCTCGTTGGCGGGCGTTTATTGTATTGGTCGCTGATCCCCTTCGCCGGCTCCGACAAAACCAGCTTCGCGGCATTTGTTGCGTTGAATAAACAGTGAGAGTTCGCAAATCATCATAAGGGTTACGCATATTTCTCGGCTGCCTCGATCGCCATCCGGGTCCAGTGGTGGCGTCGACTTGGAAATGAGGTGAAATAGTAGTGTCATCCCCCAGATCGACCTTATGAAGAATCTGGAGAAAGGTGCGTTCAATATTCCGCAGCCACGGATGGGTGCAGCGCAGGGTGGTGGCAGGGATGATTTCATCCCAGGCCCCGACAGGTTTGCACCAGACGGGGGCGCGGTCAGGTTTTCTGATAAAGCCACTCTCAGCTCCACGTGTGACTGACCTTCAGCGGTGGTTTGATAACGTACGAATCGAACCTGTATCTGCCCGCGCCTGGATCTGTCGTCCGCATTGGGGAATTCCCTCGCGTGAGGTTCCGGATGCCATGTGGTTTTGGATTGAAAGGGGCTCTGGACGGGTTTGGGTGGGTGATCCGGCACAGTGGGAACGGGTCTGGCCTGGCGATATCGTGATGGTGCCGCAAGGGATGCCTCATGGCCTTCAGCATGATCCGGGGCATGAGTTTTCGTTGGTGACGGTGCATTTCTTTGCGCGAGTGCTCGGGGGGCAGGACTTGCTGGCTTTGATGGGGATGGCAGGCCGATTTCGTGGTGCGACGGGTGCGCCGTATGGGCCTGTTTCACTAAATATCGCGGCAGAGTGGGGGCGGCGTGATCCGGGGTGGTCACAGGCACTTGCGGCAGGTATTTGGAGCGTGCTGATTTATATTTTGCGGCGTCATGAAGAACGGCTTCGGCCGTTGGCGCTTGGCAAGCAGAGGCTGATTCAACGCTTGCAGCCGGCGTTTGAGATCATGACGGCTCGTCTGGGCGATCCGGGATTGTCCGTTTGTGTGATGGCGGAGGCCGTTCATGTCAGTGAAGTTCATTTGCGGAAAATGTTCAGGGTGGTAATGGGGGCGTCTCCACTGGCGTGTCTGCGGAAACGGCGCATTGAAATGGCTGAGCATTTACTACGAACAACGGATCTTCCGCTCAAGTCCGTTGCGGCATCCTGCGGCTTCTCCTGTCTTCAGTTCTTCCATCGCACCTTCCGGGCCATGACAGGGACAACGCCGCGGGCTTACCGTGGCTCGGCTTCCGGGGCGGTGTAACCTGCCTGCAAGGGGGAGATACCCTCCAAGAAGCGTTGGGGGTACGTCTCCATATTCTGCAAATGAAGACTTGCGACAGGATGGGTCGAGTGGTAAAGGAAGAGGATTGCTGGTTCAGCAATGAGCCGTCAAAACAACGTCTCAAGATTCACCACCCGCTACGCTGGAGACACAGGGAAGAGAAGAGCTGTAATTAAAAATTTCCGCAACGGTTCCTTGGAGCAATACGGGGAAAAAGCGGAGGGAGAAGGCAGAATGTGGAATAGGTATGAATAGGCGGAAAACAGTTGTGTTTCTTGGCGATGGCATGGCGGATGAGCCCTTGTCTGAACTGGGAGGAAAGACGCCGCTGCAAGTAGCGCGGACTCCCGGCATGGATCGGATTGCCCGCGAGGGGCGGTCCGGTTCGTTGTTGACCTTGCCGGAGGGATATCCCACCAGTAGTGAAGTTGCCAACATGTCTGTTCTGGGTTGTAATCTGGCTGAAGAATACTGCGGGCGCGGGCCATTGGAAGCGGCGGGGCGCGGGGTGGTTCTCAGTGAGCATGATATGGCGTTTCGCGTTAATCTCACGACGGTGGCAGAGGGAGTGCTGCGTGATTTCTCCGGAGGTCATATTGCCCCTGCCGATGCGGCGGCCTTGATTGAGGCGTTGAACGAGCGGTTTGCAGGGCCGTCGCTTCGGTTTTATGCAGGGGTCAGCTACCGGAACATTCTGGTGTTTTCAGGGTCTGAGTATTCACCGAAGGTCCGTACGGAAAAACCCGATGACAATCATGGGCAAACGGTTGTCGAGCATTTGCCCGGTCCGGTGACGGATGAGGGTGTGAAGACGGTGGACTTGTTGAAGAAACTGATTTTGGAGGCTCCGGCGGTTCTGGAAGCGCATCCTGTCAACCGGAGGTTGCGGTCCGAGGGAAAGCCCATGGCTAACGGGATTTGGCCGTGGAGTGGCGGGCGTGCCGGAGCGCTGATGAAGATCAGGGATAAGTTCGGGGTTTCCGGGGCGGTGATCTCGGCGGTGGATGTCATTATGGGGCTGGGCCGATGTCTTGGCATGGATGCAATTTCTGTTCCGGGTGCCACGGGATATGTGGATACCAATTATGAGGGCAAGGCGGAGGCCGCCATTGAGGCGTTGAAGCGGCATGATTTTGTTTATGTTCATGTAGAAGCTATTGATGAGGTATCGCACGAGCAGAATCTCAAACTCAAGATCAAGGCCATTGAGGATTTTGATGCGCGTATTATTGTGCCCGTGATGCGGGCGGCGGGGGCTGGCGTGGCTTATGCGGTTCTTCCGGATCATCCGGTGCCGCTCCGGACAGGGAAGCATACGCGGACGCCAGTGCCGGTGGCGGTTTGTATGCCGGGGATGGTGGCGGATGATGTGATGGCGTACAGCGAGTTGGATTGTCCCTGTGGCACCCTTGGGGCGATGCGCGGGGATGGATTGATGCGCGTCCTTTTCAAAGAAATCCAGGCTAATAGTAAGCTCCGGTAGCGGCGTCGGAACCTGGATCTCCTCGATGACCGGCGGAGGAAAAGGCTCCCCACTGCCGACTGCTAACGGCCCACTGCCGACTGATCCTGACCCGGCATCGTTGAGATTTCTACCACATGATAGGGGCCCTGATGGAATACCGGTTTGGCTGAAGCCGGCGGCCTCCAGGCGAATGGATCTGAATAGATCAGGAGGGTGCCCGGGGGGAACGGCCTTGGCGCAAGGTGCCGCGGGGTAGGCCAATAGCCGGCTTTTATGAAGATCGTGCTCTCATCAATGGCGGTCAGGGCGGCTGACACCACCCGCTGTCTATCCTGCACCCGGGCCCATTCCACCAGTGCGCTCAGATCTTTGTCCGGTGGTTTCTGGAATGTGATGGGCAGGAGATGGATGGCCAGACTGATGACCACAATGAGCAGGGCCGTGATAGGGAGACCTCGCCGATACCATTGACGGAGGGGGCGCCAGCGCCACGTGGCAATCCCGTAGGCGACAATCACGGCCAGCATGGGGTAGAGGGGGAGTTCATAGCGCGGCCGTTTGTCAGGGAACAGTGTCAACCCAACCGCCCAGAGGCCCGCCCAGGCCACTGCCAGCCACAGCATTTGGCGGTGATGCCGTGAAACAGGACCCCGCCACCAGCGGAAGAGGCCCGCGAACAGGGCAATCATCCAGGGCCAATAGGAGCGTCCGATTTCGACCGCGTAGTACCAGACGGGTTCCCGGTTGCGCTGTCCCTGCAGTCGGGCCACCACTTCATGTCCGAAATATTGGCGGATGAACGCCTCTCCATGGAGGTGAATCATGGAGAGGTGCCAGGGCAGGGCGATGACCAGGGCCGTGAGGATCATCGCCAAAATCGATTTCATGGAGGGATGACCTCCGTGTCGTCCATCGATCCATAGCCAGACACACAGGATGGGAAGCAGCATGAGCGCCATCAAGGGTTTGCACATGAGAGCCAGTCCCAGCGGGATTCCGGCCAACCAGAATAAATGCCGGCGCTGACTTTGGGTTGCCACGATCCAGATCCAGGCGGCCATTAGCAGAAACAGCAGTTGCCACATATCGAGGCAGATTTCCCGTGAGCGGCGGAAAAACTCATAACTTAAGGCCATGACGCAGCCGGTGAGCAGGGAGACCACTCTTCCTGACAGGCGGCGGGTAAGACCGATAGTGCAGATCACGCAACCTGCGGCGGCGAGAATGGCAGGGAGGCGTACGGCCGCCAAGGTGATGCCGAAGAGATGCAGGAAGAGTCCGTGAATCCAAAATACCAGAGGCGGCTTGTTGAAATAAGGGACGGAAGGATGCTCGTGAGGCGTCCAGAACAGGGCCGGATTATGCCAGGCTTGCAGTCCCACAGCGGCATAATGCGCCGTTTCAATCCGGAAGTCACCCTGTTCAAGATGAGGCAGGGTGACCGCCAGCAGGAGTAGCACCGGCAATGCATAGATCCAAAATCGTCGTTTCATAAGGATTGATCTGTTGGAAGATATTGCATCTGGAGGCGGCTTGCACTAATTTTCTGGCATATGTTAACCAAGTACATCGGAAGAACCCTCGAAGAACGGGCCTTTGCCGCTCTGTTGGCAACGATTTTTGCCATTACCTTCTCGATTGCTCTGGGACAGCTTCTGGCCGGACTCTGTCTGGCCTTCTTCCTTCTGGGGTTTTTCCGGAAACAGATTGTGTGGCGCACTCCGCCTGGCAGCAGTCTCGCGGTAGCTTTTATCATCCTGGCGGTCATCCTCTCCGCCAGCTACGGAGATGGGGCGGGACTGTGGAGGCGGGTCGGCAGGTTAGGTTGGTTTATCCTGATCCCGGTAACCGCCTCATTGGTTGCCGTGCCCGGCCGTGACCGGAAAGTGATCGCCGCGTTTCTGGCGGGGGCGGCGGTGCTCGGGGTCAAGGACCTTGTCCTCTATCCGATTCTGGCCCGGCTTAAGCCGCTACCGGATTATCTGACGGCGCTTATCGATAAGGGGTCGATGACGGACGGGCAGATGCTGATGCTGGGAGTCGTCGGGACCACCCTGGTTCTGGTGATGACCATGAATGAGCGGCGTTCCATCCCCTGGTGGGGCTGGGTGCTCCTGCTGGTACAGGTGGCGGGCTTACTGATCAACTTCAAGCGGGGTTCCTGGTTCTGCGCCATGATCCTGATAGGGATCATGGTCGTCATGCAATTCCGGTGGCGTGTCTGGCTGGTCATGGCGATCGGGTTGGTGATTCTTTTCGCCCTGCCGCCCATCCAGACCCGCATGATCCAATTAAAACGGGAATTTAATGTTGAGGGCGGTGGCCGGTTGACCATGTGGTTCAAGATTGCGCCCGCCCTGATTCAGGAATACCCGGCCGGACTGGGCTTCAGTTGTTTGACCAACGATCAAATGAGGAGGGTTTTCAAACGTGTGGAGCCCAACCGGAATCACCTGCATGCCAATTGGGCGCAAGTGCTGGTTGAGACGGGTTGGGCCGGGCTGGTACTGTATCTGCTCTGGATGGCGAAGATGCTGGTCAATAACCTGGCTTGGGTCAGGCGTGTGCGGCGGGCGCCGGTGGAGGAACGCTGGGCGGCTTGGGTGGCCTCCGTTATGCTGGTTGGGCTATTACTGAACGGGTTGGTCGAATATAATTTCGGGGATACTGAACTGATGTTTATTTACGCTTTCCTGATGGGGTTAACAGGAGCTTGCAACGGTAAGTCTGAGCCAGTAAAGTGATGCGCATGATGAAGCAGGATAACACATCCAAAGGTAAGCCGGCATTAAGTTCGGTGTTGATTCAGGCCGGGGTTCCGGCGGTGGCCGGACTGGTTTTTCTTCTAATCGGGAAGCTTCTGGCCGCGAAGGTGTTGTGGGGCGTCAGCGGGGTATTACTTATCTCCGGGTTATTCATCCCCCCTGTTTTTAACCGGATCGAACAGTTTGGCCGTTGGTTCGGCAAGGGGGTGGGAATCGCCATTACCTGGATCCTCCTGATGCCTGTATTCTACCTGTTATTT
>JBIKMI010000373.1:0-2540 GCA_044359285.1 Kiritimatiellia bacterium | reverse complement strand
CGCTCCGCTGCGATGGGGGTCAGGATCCCCGCCATGTCCTTGATGCAAAGCGAATCAATGCCCATGGCGATTTGCTCTTTTGCCACTTTGACGTAGAGATCGACCGTATGGACGGGACTGACGGTGTAGCTGATGGTGCCCTGGGCGTGACCGCCGTATTTCTTGACGCATTTGATCGCCTGCTCCAGGTTGCGGGAGTCGTTCAAGGCATCGAAAATACGGAAGATGTCAACCCCATTGGCCACCGCCAGTGCGACGAAGCGATCCACGACATCATCGGCATAGTTTTTGTAGCCGAGAATATTCTGTCCGCGCAACAGCATCTGCAACGGGGTTTTCTTGGCATGCGCCTTGATCTGGCGCAGGCGCTCCCAGGGATCTTCCCGCAGGAACCGCAGGCAGACGTCGAAGGTGGCGCCCCCCCACACTTCCAGTGAGTAGTAGCCGACATTATCCACCACATCAATGATCTTCATAATGTCGCTGGTCCGCATCCGGGTGGCCCAGAGGGATTGATGGGCATCACGGAGCGTGGTGTCCGTGATCCGCAGGGGAATATGGTTGGCGCTGTCGCGAATGATGTCCTGAGCTGTGATCGTCTTTTTCTTAGCCATAATCTTTCCTTTCTAAATTGTAGGTTATTTGAAGCGTCCCATAGCCGCGAATTTCTCAAAACGCCGGCTGGTCAGTTTTTTTGGTGATATCTTCTTAAGCGTACTTAAATGTTTAAGCAGGGATTTTCGGGTCACCTTCATGGTCCCCTCAAAGTTGCGGTGAGCACCCCCCACTGGTTCCGGGATGATTTCATCAATAATCTTGAGCTGAAGCAGCGACTTGGCCGTTATTTTCAGCGCGTTCGCAGCTTCATTCGCCTTGGTGCCGTCACGCCAGAGAATGGAGGCACAGCCTTCCGGAGAAATCACGGAATAGACCGCATTCGAGAGCATGAGCACCACATCACCCACCCCGATGCCGATGGCTCCACCGCTACCGCCCTCGCCGGTGACCAGGGCGATCACGGGCGTTTTCAGGGCGGACATCTCAAGTAAATTACGGGCGATCGCTTCAGCCTGGCCCCGTTCCTCCGCATCCCGGCCGGGAAACGCCCCCGGGGTGTCGATAAACGTCACCACCGGAATATGGAACTTTTCAGCCAATTTCATCAACCGGAGGGCCTTGCGATACCCTTCAGGACAGGCTTGCCCGAAATTGCACTTGATTTTCTCTTCCAGATTGCGGCCTTTCTGATGGCCAATGACCATAACCCGGTGGTCATCAATCATGGCAAAACCGCCAATCATGCCGTGATCATCCCCGAAAAGCCGATCCCCGTGAAGCTCGATAAATTCGGAACAGAGACCCTTGATGAAATCACGGATCAGGGGGCGATCCGGATGCCGTGCCACTTGCACGGTCTGCCAAGGGGTCAAATTCGCATAGATTTCCTTGAGTTTATCAGCCCGTTCAAGTTCCAACCGGTTGAGATCCTTGACCAGAGTCCCTGTAGGCTCAGGGTTTTTAGCCTTGAATTCCTCAATTTTAGCCTCGATGTCAGCGACCTCTTTTTCAAATTCCAGACTCATCGTTACTCCATCTGTTAGGGGTTCGAGTTTACCTACGACCTGCCAGGGCTGTGCTCAGCGGCAGCCGGCGTATTTTAGAATCTTGTAGAGCATCTCCTTCATCTCGGTGCGATGAACGATCATGTCCACGAAACCGTGGTCTACCAGGTATTCAGCCGTTTGGAAGTCTTCCGGAAGCTTCTGCTTGATGGTTTCCTCAATGACCCGGCGTCCTGCAAACCCGATCAGGGCGCGGGGCTCCGCGATATGAATATCGCCAACCATTGCGTAACTTGCTGATACACCGCCAGTTGTGGGGTCGGTCATGATGGAGATGTAGGGGAGATTTGCCTCCCGTAACTGAGCCAAAGCCGCACAGGTTTTGGGCATCTGCATCAGGGAGACTATTCCCTCATGCATGCGGGCACCACCTGAAGCCGATACGATAATGAAAGGGAGCTTGTGCTTTACGGCGTACTTGGCGGCCAGAAGGATTTTTTCCCCCGTTCCGCTGGCCAGACTACCGCCCATAAACCGGAAATCCATGATCGCGAGGGCGACTTTCAGCCCCTTGATTTTGCCTGCCCCTGTGACAACGGATTCATTCATCCCCGTCTTTTCGCAGTTTTCAGCCGCCTTTTCGGCGTAAGGCCCCTTGGAATCAGAGAATTTCAGGGGGTCGTTCCAACTGATTTTAGCGTTTAACTCGACAAAGGAGCCTTCATCGAGCATTAAATCCGCCCGTTCCTTCCAGGTTAAGCGGTCGTGGAAGTGGCAGCGGTCACACACTCTCAAATTTTTGTCCCACTCATCCTTGTAAATGTGGGCCTTACACGATGGACATTGAATCCAGATTTCCTCTTTAACAGGGGAATCCGGTTTGGCGGCTGTCTTTTTTAATTTGGTAAACCAACCCATGGGCCGTCAAGCCTCCTTTTAAGGTGTTTCAGTTCTCGTTAGTGGCCGCAATTTGTACCA
>JBIKMI010000372.1:0-2541 GCA_044359285.1 Kiritimatiellia bacterium | reverse complement strand
CATCCCCCTTACCCCCGGACGGATGATCGCACCACTGCATATGGCCAATCTGCAGGGGGAGTGGTACCTGTTCGGCAAGATCGAAGGTGAGGACCGTGTTCGCCAGTTCTCCATCGGCCGGATACAGTCAGTCAAACTGACCGACAGGGCATTCGATACCCCCGCCGATTTCGATCCCAAGACGCTGCTGGCCAATACGTTTGGCCGCTATGTCCTGAATGACCACAACCACAGTGTCCGGCTCCTTTTTAACAAAGAGGTGGCCACCTGGGTCCTTGAAAAGCAATGGGGGCCCAAGCAGGTTATCCGCAACCGGAAGAATGGCGACATAGAACTCTCCTTCTCCGCCGCCGGCGTCTACGAGGTTTTTCGCTGGGTCATGGCCTGGGGCCGCTGGGTCACGGTTCTTGCCCCGACAGAACTTAAGAAGATGGTCGATGAAGAGATTACGGCCATGTGTAAGGTCCGGAGGGGAAAGAGGAAAGGATGACTGAGATGAAGAAGATGCAGAAAATGCATTTCGATTATTAGGCAGGTGGTCATACTCAAAACACAAAGAGTTCCCGGAATCTCGGCTTCAGGCACAGGGGTGTTAGAATCATCCCAACTTCCAGGACTCCCTCCAAAACTCCCTCTCCCTAGGAGGGGAGAGGGTTGGGGTGAGGGTTGCTTCCCGCCCCAGCCGGATCCATAAAAGAGCCATCATTCTCTCTTCGTTGACGCATTGCACAACACGCCAAATACGTGTTGTGCACGCTGTTGAGCGATCAGAATTACCGGCCAAAAAAGCCTATCTCCGACCCACGCATACGTACCCGCGGGCCTTCCGCCTTCTTCTCAACAACCTGACAACCCAGCAACTCAACAACCGCGCCCCCGGCGCGCCCCACTGTTCACTGCCTATTGGCGCATGTTCTCGTCGCATCAACATACAGTATCGGCTGGTATATCAGGTTCTGGAAGACGTCAAGACGGTTAAAATCATCCGATTGTGGACGCATTACGAATAATTGGGCGAACCACGCCTCGCACTTGACGTCGCGGACCTGTCTTTGCGTGGCAGGGCTGATTCGAAGAGCCGCCCCCTTCCCCGAAAGCACCTTGGAGACGGTCACCTTACTGACTCCCGCCACCCTTGCCACATCTCTCATTGAAACAGGTTATATCATGCGAAACACACATAACATTGATTAATATTGATGTCAATGAGATGGGTTCCAGACCTTGAAATCATTCAGATTACCTTTTCCTAGACGCCCCGGCCTCCGACGGCACGACTGCGAAGGTGATCGGGCACCGGTATACGGTTGCCCAAAAGCCGCCGTCGTTGTCACAGGAATGGAAGCTCTCCTCGGTCAGAACCAGTTCAGCCGAATACCTGTGCGGCGGTAGCCGAATCGTTTGATCCGCATGCTCGTACCGGAGGCTTTCCCGTTCGGCCCACAACCACTCGACGGTGCCCCGGTGCTTCGGCCGGCTATAGGCGGTGGAATCGTCCGGCACCACCACGACCCGGAGCATATCATGCTGTTCCGGCGTGCCCCCCTGGCGGGAAGCATTCCAGAGAACGTGGAGCGAACTGTCCAAAGCGAATTCACGCACTGCATTCCCCCGCCCATCTGTGACGAAGTAATCGAAAAACAGATACGCTTCCACCAAATCTTTCTCCTCATAATCCTCATAGTCCTGATCGGTATAATTGGTCCCGCGCCCCGGCAGACGCCATCGGCCGGCCCGCCCGATCGCCTCGAAACTGCCGCGATCAGCAAACAGGCCCCTCAGCTTGATCTGATAGGCAAAATTCGGCTTCAGCCCCCGCGCCTCGATCCGGCCCCGTAGAGTACTCGCGCTCGGCTCGACCCGTACCAATACACGTGGATCACGGGCGCAGGGACGTTCGTAGCTGAAACTGGAAATGAACCCGGCCGAGTAATAATTCCCGGCCACATCGCACCATCGCTCCTGGAGCAGATCGTCCATGCCGGCCATTAGATGGGCATTCGTGGCGGACAGAATGAAAGCGGCCTGATCCATTGTACGCGGCGGGCCCGGCAGTTTGCTGACCGTAATCCGTTCGGGCAATGGAACCCCACCCTGAGGGCAACGTGCCCATCCGCCTTGGCACCAGCGAAAAGCTGACACCGTTCCCACCCCTGCCAGAACGAGCACAACGGCAACCCCTACCCCCGTCAGAACCTTGAATCCCGTTTTCGATGAACACCACATGGGCACGCAGTCTCCGTGATGTACCCTATACCCGTCAAGCCTGACGAAAGTCGTAATTCCTGGCTCGACGCAATCTTGATCGTCAGGAAAGAGCCGCAAGTCTTGCTGGCGGCGACAAAGGCGTAACCGGGATCCTGGGCACCCTGTACAGACCTTTCTATTACCCGCAAGTTTCGCCGAAAAGAGGGACTTCACCACTAATCCTAGAAACGGCAGTTCAACTGCTCAGCACTATTAGCGCAAAATCCGGTTGGCTTCCTTGTAACAGTCGCGTGATGAGGCAGTTACAGCAGTGGTTTTCGTGCTGCTCAAGTA
>JBIKMI010000144.1:0-7310 GCA_044359285.1 Kiritimatiellia bacterium | reverse complement strand
TCATCGAAGGCATTATGAGCGGCGGCGCGAACTTGTAGCTGGAGCGGCGGGACGAAGTTGTTGAGACCGCCGGACTCCCTGCGGAGCCCGGCAACCTGGATGATTATTCAGCCTTTCTTTCGCGCATGCGATAGGAGGGGCCTTCAATAACGACGGACTCGGCGTGGTGAAGCACGCGATCAAGAACGGCGGCAGTGATCAAGACATCCCCGTTAAAGATATCCGGCCAGTGTTTAAAGGCTTTGTTGGTTGTAATCAAGGTGGATCCCCGCTCATAGCGCAGGCTGAAGACCTGAAAGAGAAGGTTGGCCCCGAGCTTATCGATGGGGAGGTAACCGAGCTCATCAATCAGCAGGATTTCCGGGCGTGTATAGCGTTTCAGACAGGCCTTGAGGCTGTCTGTAGCCTGTGCCCCGACCAAGGTGTTGATGATGTCGACCGCAGAGGTATAGAGCACTGCGTGATCCTGCTGGCAGGCCTCGCAGGCCAAGGCGGTGGCCAGATGGGTTTTACCGGTTCCGACCCCACCTATGAACACCACATTTCCTTTGTCCTTGAGGAAGCCCAGCCGGAACAGATCCTGGATCTGTGGTCGGTTGATTTTTCGTGGCCAGTTCCAATCGAACTGATCCAGTGCTTTCAAGACCGGAAAGCGGGCCTGCTTGAGGCGACGGGTTACCCGGCTGCCATGGAGGCGGTTCCACTCCCCCTCCATGAGGTGCTGAAGGAACTGATGGTGAGTCCATTGTTTTCGGGCCGCTTCGGCTGCCAGGACCTCATGGTTATCGCTGCACCAGGCCAGCCGCAGATCGGTAAGCATTTCGGGAAGTTTCATGTTTCACCTCCTTCATAGATCGACAGATCGGCGGGTGGCAGTTCCAACTCCAGCATATCCCCGGCACGCGGCACATGCAGAACGCCTGGCTCTTGCCGCCTGAAGCGTTGGCGTTGCTCCAGGATATTGGCGATATACTCGCTGCTGAAGACCTGCAACTCGAAGGCGTCATCCATGGCCAGACGCACCGCGTCCACACCGTAGATTTCAGAGAGTCCCACGATCTTGCGCATATGCATCCTGGCGTTAGGGCGCCGTTCCTGCATCTGGCGGTAGAACTCCTCAGCTTTGCTCCCGAGTTGGAGATAGCGTTGCCACATCGCCTGTTCCCGGGCTCCCCGTCGTTGCTGGATCAGCTCCCGCTCATGATCGGGATCCAGAACATCCAGATAACGCTCATAGGAGCGTAGGGGTGCCGCGATCAACACGTTATTGTGATAGATGGCCAACCGTTCGGGGTAGACCCGCACATTTACCCGGTTCCCTGCATATTTCGAGGGCACTGAATAACGATTGGTATCGAACACGATCCTGAACTGGCTGTTGGTCATTGTCTCGCGTGGTACGCCCACATCATAAAGACCTGTATTCGGTAGGGGGCACAACGTCTCCCCCTTGAACCGCTCATCCGGGGCCTGCCGTGTTGTCGCATGGATCCGCTGGTTGGCCACTTCGTCCCTCCACCGGTCTGCCGCCAACTGCACTGCGCTCAAGCTGTGGAGTTCCAGCCCGGCCAAGAAGCTTTTCTTTACATAGCCCACCGCGTTCTCAACACGACCTTTCTCATTGGGCTTGCGCACTCCGCACGCACGGGGCTCGAAGCCATAATGCCTGGCGAAGTCCTCATAGCGCGGATGATACGCCGGAGGCTGTCCATAAGGATGGGAGAGCACGGCCGTCTTCAGATTATCCAGCATGATTTTTGCCGGAACTCCCCCGAAAAACCGGAAGGCATTCTGATGGCAGCCCAGGAACTGCTCCATCGCCTCGCTGAGCGTGAACTCCACGTATAACCTGCGGCTATAGCACAGTACCATCACGAAGAAGCTCAGACGCCGCCGGGTATTCCCGATGGCGATACTGCCCGCATTGCCCCAGTCCACCTGCGCACACTCTCCCGGCGCAAACCCCAGTGTCAGGTGGGGCTGCACCTTTGCCGGACGAATCTGCCGGATGTATTCCTTGAGGATACTGTAGCCTCCCGTGTATCCCGATTCCCGAAGCCGGCGCATGACCTGTATCCCGGAGAGCGGATACTGCTCCAGCCACCGCGCGATATCCTTCTTGTGTCCATCCAGCTTGCTCTCACGCTTGATCCCTTCGCGTGGACGAAAACTCTCCTGGTCCAGCCAGTACCGAACCGTGCGCTCATCCAGTGACACCTCGGTGGCGATCTGCCCCGCCAGCAGTTTATCCCGCACGCTCAACTCGTGGATCCGGTGGTATGTCGTATAGTCGATCATGCCCGCCTCCTTTCAGGTACGCTCAACACCTGGTAAAGCGGCGCTTCCCACGCCAGGAGTTCCTCCTCCACCAACCGTTTCCGGCTTGCCGCCAAATCCCCTTCCGACAGGTTCAACTCCCGGCATAAACTCCGGTCCGAATAATACGACAGCCCTTCCGCATCCCCAACAGTCACCAGGAACAAGTACAGCCCCCATACCGCCGCAGGACACCGCCGGGTATACCCATCCCTCACCAGCCGGTGATCCACCCAGCTGAACTGCTCCGGCACCCGCCTCACGCCTTCCTCACACAAGACCCGCTTTTCAACCCTCATCTTTTTATCGCTCCTTTTCAGTTTTGACGCACGATCCCTGGGCCTCTCCCAAGAATCATCTGCCCTCGACTGTGGAGCTCTTTTACAACCAATTCGATGTGATCTTGTAACACCCCCGAAACCTGCGAAATCAGGCCGATAATCAATGGATTCTGATCCAGGCAGTCATCTTGTAACACAACCGCACCACCACTATCTGATTGCCTATCAGCCACTTCTGACTGGCAGTCATCTTGTAACACAGCCTCATTTGCCAAGGCCTCCTTCCTGCGTTTCTCCCGCCAAGCCTGTACCCTCATTACATGCGGTGATCCCTTGAAATAATTACACCCCTTGGGCGATGCCCGCCATTTGGCCTGTGATGCTCGTCGACTCGCCTGTTGGCAAGCCTTTTGAGAGCAATACTTTTGATGACGCAGATTCCGCGCATCAGACAGGAAGAACTTCTTGCAGTTAAGACACTTGTGGGGAACGGGGCGTTTCATCCGGCCATCTTCTTAGCCGTCTCAAAAAAAGCCACCCTATTTCATCGCAAAGAACAACCAACCATGGGAAGAAAATGGGTTATTTTGAACCGGGAAAACTGAAGAACATCAACCGAAGAAGATCCAACTCACCAACATCTCCGTCCCGCCAGCCCAGCTACTCTATGGACTTGGCGTTGGTACCGGACAATGGGAGCCGATCTACTTTACCAAACAGAGCGGCCATAACAACGAGAACATCGAGTCGCGCTACGCGTTCGAACTCAGCGAGCCGTATCTCGCGCATCTGGCGTCCCTCGGGGTCAACCAGTTGTGGACCCGGTTCTTCAAGGGCTACGGGCTGGCGTTCGAGGACAGCGAGCAGCAGAAGCTGCGCGGGCTGGTCGAGCGTTGCCACAAGCATGGCATTCGCGTCTTTGCCTACTGCACGTTCGGCACGCTGACGCTCGAAACCCTTCTGGCGGAGGAACCCGGCGCCGCCGACTGGGTCGCCAAACCCGACTTTTTCAACCACGCCTCCTACTTCGGCTACCAGTGCTTCCGGGCGCGGGTGGACTACACCAGCGAGGAATGGCGGGCCTACTTGAAGCGCGTCGTGGACAAGGCGCTCGACCTGGGCGCCGACGGCATTCATTTCGACAATGCCGAGATGTCCATCGGGTTCGAGGCCTGCCGCTGCGAACGGTGCACGCGGCTGTTCCGCGAGTATCTGGCGGAGCGCTACGGGACGCGGACGGCGGCCACGCGCCGCGCCGGCATGGCCCGCTACGGGACCAACCGGTTCTCGCACGTGGAGCCGCCGTGGTTCACGCTCGGCCAGCACCCCGTGAACCAGCGCAAGGTGACCGTCCCGCTCCAGCAGGACTGGGTGGAATTCCGCTGCGAATGCTTCACGGGCGCCCTGCGCGGCCTGGCGGATCACATCCGGTCGCGCGGGCGGCTGGTGGAGGCCAACCTGGGCAAGAACGAGAACATCAACAACCCGTATTACCGCGGCCTCGATTACGAGCGGGTGTATCCGCTGGTGGACCTGGCTTTCCATGAGAATTTCGACCGCCCCGGCTTCAACCGGCACGGTTCGCCGGTCTGCGCCATCCGCTCCTTCAAGGTGGCCGATGCCTTCGGTCTGCCGTTGATGCTCTATGCCTCGAATCCGCTGGAATTGATGGAGTCCTTTGCCCTGAACCCCGGGGCATGCGGTCTGGCGGGGTCGCCACGCGATACGGATCGTCAGCGACAGTTCGCCTTCATCCGCCGCTGGTGTCATTACAACACGAAGAGCACCTCGCTGGCGCGGGTCGCGGTATTGCGCCACCAGCTTTCGCTCTCGTTCGACGGTTACTACGCCGCGCAAATGGCCAGCGACATGGAGCAAGTGCTGCAGGAGGATCATGTGCCGTTCGATATCCTGGCGGCCTCGCAGCTCGACCGGCTGTCGAAATATGCGCTGCTGGTCATTCCCGGCATGCGCTGGATGCGCGACTGTGAAGGCGCGGCGATCTCGAAATGGGTGAAGGCGGGCGGGCGGTTGCTCCTCGTCGGCGAGGTCGGCATCCGCAACGAGCTCAACCAGGTGCGCAGTGCGGTTAAGACGATCCGCACGCTGGAGGATTTCCACCGCTCGGGCGAGATGGCGCCTCTCTTTACGTCCCTGGTCAAGCGTCCGTTCCATGCGCCGTTCACCATCAAGGCCGGAAAAGGACGGGTCGCCTTTATTCCCGCGCTGGAACACGCGGCGGTTCCAGGGACGGAGCTGAGCGATTGGCGGGTCGAGCGGGATCATCTCAATGTGCCCCGTAATGCGGACGAGGTGCGGGCCGTGTTGCAGGAGCTTCTGACAGGGGAGGATCAACTGCGCGTCGAGGCGCCCAACCATGTGGTGGTCGAGTTCCGGCGCCGCGAGGATACGGGCGAGGGCGTGCTGCACCTGCTCAACCTCGGGTGGGAGAAGAAAGAAGTGGCCAGCGCGCGCATCAAGTTCCGGTGGCCGGGCAAGGCGCCGCACGTCCGCGCCCTGCGCTGGGAGGCGGACAATCCGGAAAAACTGCCGGTGCGCCAGGAGGGCACGTTCCATGTCTGCGAGGTGGAAGGCATCCGGGAGCACGTGATGCTGATCATCCCGGCGGATCGGAAAACAAAAACTAAGGAGACACACTGATGACATTTCAACTGCAACGCTACGAGAAGAATCCGGTCTTGACGCCGAGGGACAATGATTGGGAACGGCTCCAGGTGCGCAATCCCGCCGCCTGCTACGACGGCAGGAAGGTGCATCTCGTCTATTCCGCCCGCGCGGTGACGAACACCATTCACCTGGGTCTGGCCGAGAGCGACAACGGCTATGATTTCAGGCGGGTGGGTGAAGGGCCGTGGCTCTCGCCGTCGGCAGAGGGTTTCGATGCCGGCACGATCGAGGACGCCCGCATGGTGAACATCGAGGGCGTCACTTACATCGTCTATGGCGCCCGCGCCATCGGGAAGACGGAGTTTGCCAACGGCGCCAAGGCCAAAGGGGCGACCAGCGACGGCGTCACCTGGACGCGCAACTTCCGCCGCGGCGGCTTGCTCGCCACGCGCGACTTCAAGACCGTGGAGCGACTGGGCCCCATCTCGAGCGAGCACGAGTACGACTGCAATTTCGTGCTGTTCCCGGAGAAGGTCAATGGCCGCTATGTGCTGCTGCACCGGCCGTCCGCCTTCGAGCCGTTCCCCAACCCCTGCCTTGAGTTGCCCTGGAACCAGCGACTTGGCATCCACATTTGTTATTCGCGCGATCTGGTCCACTGGGAGGATGACCGGGTGCTGATCCGGCCGGAACAGGAATGGGAGGAGACCAAGGTCGGCGGTTCCACGCAACCCATCCGGACGCCGGAAGGCTGGCTGACGCTGTACCACGGCGTGCAGGGCAATGACCAGACGTTCGTCTACCGGGTGGGGGTCATGCTGCTGGACCTGAAGGACCCCTCGCGCGTCATCGCGCGGTCGCCGCACTTCATCCTCGAACCGGAGACGGCATGGGAGCGCGAGGGCACGGTCAACAACGTGGTCTTCCCAAACGGGGCGGTCGTCATCGGGGACACGCTGTTCGTTTACTATGGTGGAGCCGATACCGTGTGCGGCGTCGCCACGGCGCCCCTCCGTGATGTCTTGAGTCACGTTCTCACCTTCCGGAGATGACAACATGAATATCTGGCAACACGCGCAATGGATGTGGGACATGAACAAGTCGGTCCCGGATGACCGGCTCTGGTTCGAGAAGTCGTTCGAGGTGAAGCGGGTTCCGAAGGCCTTCACGGCCCATCTCGCCTGTGACTCGAAGTACTGGCTGTGGCTGAACGGGAAGCAGGTGGCGCTCGACGGCGGCCTGCGCCGGGGTCCCACACCGCAAGGCACCTACTTCGACACGCTCGACCTCGCGCCTTTCCTGCGCAAGGGGAAGAACACGCTTGAGATCCTGGTCTGGTACTGGGGCCGCACCGGCTTCTCGCATAACGACAGCGGCATGGCCGGACTCATTTTTTCCGCCTATGACCGTCTCGAAAAGCCCGGACTGTCCATCGTGACCGACAAGTCCTGGCGCTGGCTCCGCGACGTGCGCTACGCGAAACACACGCCCATGCCGCCGGATCCGACCGGCGAACCGGAGAATTACCGTCTGAGCGAACGGTCGTCTGTCTTTGACGCCCGCCTCGATCGGCGCGAAATCCCGGATTGGCACATGTCCCACCTCGGGCCGGCGGGGATCTTCCCGTGGGGGACGCTCGTTCCGCGGCCCATGCCGATGATGAAGGACTTCGGGTTGTCCGCCTTCAAGAACCCCGCAGAGGTGCCGGCTACGGTTCCGGCCGGGCGGACTGTGCGATGGATCGCGCAGCTTCACGCGAACGTCCATTACCATCCGTCATTCAGGGTCGAGGCCGCGGCCGGGGCGCGGCTGGAGTTCAAGCCGGTCCACCTCAGCTACATGAAGGACACCTTCCCGCCGGACGTCTACATCTGCCGCGACGGGAAGCAGCAGTTTGAATTCCTGCACTGGATGAACGCGCAGCAGGTCGAGGTCACGATCCGCAATCCCACGCGCCGCCCGCTGAAGATCGGGCGGATGGGCTACCGGATGACGGGGTATCCGGCGGATCACGTCGCACGGTTCCGGACCGGCGATGCTGCGCTGGACGACCTGTGCGTGCGGGCGATGAACACCCTGCGGGTG
>JBIKMI010000383.1:0-2542 GCA_044359285.1 Kiritimatiellia bacterium | reverse complement strand
TGCATCGTCGGCGAGCCCAGACCGAGGCGCGAATCGGCATCTTCAAAAATGCATAGCGTTGCTTCAAGACGCGGCGCGCTGACGCCCATCCGACCCACTGGCGTCATTTCGCCGCGGGTTGAAGCAAGGGGGTGTTGGGCATGGCCACGCCCAGGGAGTTCGCTCGTCGTGACCTTCCCTGAGGAACGACCTCCCGGGATGAGTCAGGTCATGCGATCCCCGTCCCGCGACCTGGGTGTTCGCGGACAGGGGTGTGGTCCCGCGATGTGGTCATGTGGTCATGCGACGGCGGTGACCTCCTGGGGCGCCTGGGTGCGCAGCTCCTGCCTGATGCTTGCGAGCATCCGCCGTCGTTCGCGGGCACTTGGTCGCTGACAGGGTCCGGGGAGGCGCCGGTAGTGTCCGCGCCCGCAGCAGGTGCATGCGGATCGGGGATCGGGCGGCGGCTGATCGGGCGGACTGGGCGGTTGCCCAGGGGTCGGATTCAGGCCGTTGAGGTGCCGTTGGACCTGGCGCAGCTTGGTTTCGCGGTGGGCGGTGGCCCAGAGTCCGCGGAAGCGGATGCGCTGGAAACGAGGCGGCAGGATGTGCTGGGCGAAGCGCTGGAGGAACTCCACGGCGGGGATGGTGCCCTGCTGGGGGCGGTCGGGCTCGGCGTTGGTGGTCCAGGTGTAGGTGACCGTGCCGGCCTGGGCGTCATGGGCGAGGACGCGCTTGGGGCTGATGGCCACCCGTCCGACGTAGGCGCCGAGATACTTGAGGACCTGCACCGGTCCACCGAAGGGCGGTTCGATGCGCAGGACCCACCGACTGGCGATGCTGTCGTCGAGCCGGGCGGCGAAGGTGGCGGCGCTGGCGAGTTCGGGGAAGAACTCGCTGGGTCCGTCGGCGAACCGGCCCTGGCGATAGGCCCGCAGCAGCAGGGTGCGCATGCGCCGCTGGAAGGCGGCGCGCAGCACCTCGACCGGGAGCAGGAAGGGCGTCTGCTGCGGACCGTACCCCCTGGCCGGGATCCAGCGCTGGTGGACGGCATCCCAGCCGCCGGCGGTGACGATGACATGGACATGGGGATGCCAGCCGAGATCGCGTGTCCAGGTGTGGAGCACCACCAGTTGACCGACCTCGCCGCCGAGCCGCCGCGGGTCACGGCAGAGTCCGTCGATGACCTCGGCCGCAGCCTGCATCAGCGCCCCCAGGACGATGCGCGGATAGGCCTTGGCCAGGGGGCGCAGATCCGGGGCCAGGGTCAGCACGACATGGAAATAGCCCACCGGCAGCAGTTCGTCGGTGCGGGCCTCGACCCACTCCGCCCGCACCCGCCCCTGGCAGTGGGGGCAGCTGCGGTTGCCGCAGGTGTTGGGGACCAGCCGACGGTGGTCGCAGGCATCGCAGGCCTCCTCGTGGAAGCCCATGGCGGCGGTGCCGCAGGCGGCGATGGCTTCCAGCGTCCGCAGTTGGTCCGGGCGCAGGACCGAGCGCAGGGCGGGAGCGTCGCCGTGGGCGAGGGCGATGTCGCGGATCACGGCTCGATCTCCAGGTCGCGCAGCAGATCGACCTGCACACCGGGACGGACCATGTCCGGGGTCAGGTAGCGCGCCGTCGACTCCAGGCAGCGGTGCCCCATCTCCTTCTGCAGGGTCACGATGTCGGTGCCGCCGCGCAGGCTGTGGATGGCGAAGGTGTGGCGCAGACGGTGCGAGCTCACCCGCTCGGTGAAGCCGGCCTTCGCCGCCGCGCGCTGCAGGGCGGCGTTGACCGTGGCCGTCAGCAGCGGGCGGTCATCGACGCCGGGCACACGCTGGAACAGCACCCCGGTCGGGCGGAAGGACCGCCAGTAGTCGCGCAGCCGCCGGTGCAACGTCGGCTTCAACGGCACCAGCCGCCCATCGCCGCCTTTGCCGCAGCGCACCCGGATCAGCGGCCGGTCGCGGTCCAGGTCGGTCACCGTCAGCGCGATGGCCTCCGATACGCGCAGTCCCGTGTCGAGCATCAACTGGAAAAGCAGGCGGAAATGACGCTGCTCCACCGCTCTGAGCAGACGCCGGACCTCCTCCTTGGTGAACCAGCGCGGCGGCTGCTGCGGCACCCGCTGCGGGCGCAGCCCCTGCAGATCGGTGGGCATTCCACGCATCGTCAACCACGCCACCACCGCGTGGAAGTTGACATTGTACCACGACGAAGAGATGCCGGAGGCATTGCCGCGCTCGACCAGGAAGTCGTAGGCATGCCGGGCGGTCACCGCCTCAGCCGGGACCTCGGCCTCGCGCATGAGCCGGTCCAGGATGGTCGAGTAGCTGTCGATCGTGCCTGGGCGTTTGCCCTGGGCCTTGAGGTGGCGTTGGAAGGAGGAAAGGGATGACTGGCTCATGGCCGCACTCCGTGGCCCCGCAGGCGAGGGATTCGCCTGCTTGGGGCCACGGCAGCGTCGGCCGGTTAGGATGTTGGGATTCGACGACCCAGGGATTCCACCACCGAGGTCGAGCTACAGGGGAGCCGATTGCCGGCGAGGCCGGCTATGTCCAACCCCAGGCCGACCAGCCGA
>JBIKMI010000370.1:0-2551 GCA_044359285.1 Kiritimatiellia bacterium | reverse complement strand
CCCGTTGGTAAAGGCGCCCGCACCGGACTCCCCGCCCCCACCCCCGAACGAGACCGTGACCACGACTCTCTGCGTCCCGGTATTATCCACGTCAGAAAGCACAAACCCCTCAAACAGATTCGTCGCGACATTGTCATTGATCGGGGTCGTGATCGAGCCGGAGAATAGAGGCGCATCGTTAAACGGGGTGACAACCAGGCTCACGGTATCGGACCCGATGGCCCCCGCCGCATCGACCACCTGACCGGTGAAGGTTGTCGTTTCCGTGGATCCGATCGGGATCCGGTTCATGGAGGGCGTAAACACCACGGTTTTCAGGAAGGTCTCCGCGCTTTGCGCGGTACGGCTGCCCAAGGTATAGGTTGCCGTCCCGCTCAACACTGTTTTTACAAAAGTGGCATTGGTGGTGAGCGAGCCCCGCACGTCAGGGAAACTGATTGTCACAACCACGGCATCATTCGAATCCACATCATCCACCGTGATCGCAGAGAAAAGGAGGGAGGTATTGGTGTCGGCAATGCCGGGAATCGACGCGAAAGAGATTGTCGGCGCATCATTGGAAGGCGCCACGGGAAGCTGAACGGTCGCCGTGGCCGTCTGGTTGGAAAGATCCGTTACCGTAATGGAGAAGGAATTGGTTTCGACGGCCCCCAGCGGGATCCGGTTTTCAACAGGCGTAAACACAATTGCCTTGAGCCCTGCCTCAGCCGCACCGGCATCCATGTTGTTTTTGGACATCAGGTAGTCGCTGGTGTTGGTCAGGGTAAGCGAATAGCTCGCCAGGACCAGGCTGAGCGCACCATGACCTGCCGGGCAGGTGATGAACACAGGATTGAAGTCCACCGCAGGGAAATTGGAGACCGTCACACCCGAGAACGGAGTGGGGGCCGCCTTGTCCGTGACAACGGCAAGGGGTGAAGTGGCAAAAGAAACAATCGCCGTGTCTCCTGATGTAAACAACGGATTGAGAAGGGCGCCGGCAACCAGCAAGGTGAATATTTTAATCATAAGTTGAACCTTTATTTCTTTGAATCCTGCAAAATATTTTCCGGTGTTTCATTCAACAGGGGAGGCTTCATTTCCACCTGTGCTTTTCGCTCCCTGTTCGCAGGGATCACCAGGGCGGCGAGAGCTGCCTGATTGATCTCAGCCGACGCGCGTCGCACGGATTCATCCCGATACGCGGCCCCGGCAACCTGGCGTTTCTGATTGGCCAGAGTTTGGCGGATCGCCCCCTCCACTTCGCCCAGGGGGATGGTCACAGCCTCCCGCCGATCCGTCTTCATCACAAGATAAACTCCACCAGGCGTTTGAATCACATCACTGATTTGACCGATCGGAAGCGCCTTGCCCGCCTCCATGACCGCGCGCGGCAACCTTGCGGGAAGGTTATCAACCTCAAGCCAGCCGATATCACCGCCCTTGTAACGGGAGACCTGATCGTCAGAATACTCCACGGCAAAGGCGCCAAACCCGTTGTTGGCAGGCCCTCGCCCGCGAGGCGGATCAGCCAGCACCTTGGCGCGAGCCTCCACCATCCGCATGCGGACCTCCTCCTTGCGCGCCTCGCTGGCCTTGCTATCCACACCCAGGGAAAGGATTGAGCAGCGAATGAGCTCTGGCTTGGTATAGCGAACCGCATTGCCTTCGTAGTAATTTTTTATTTCCGCCGGGGAGACCACGATGGCGTCCACCTTCCGGCCCAACTCCTTATCCATCAGCTTCCCGATCAACAGGTTATCAAGCTCCCGCCTGATAACGGGATCGTTCTCAAGTCCGATGGCCCTGGCCCGCTGAAGCAGGGATTCATGAAGGATCATATCCTGGAGCAGTTCCCCCTTTGCAGGCAGCGTCTGACCCGCCATGAGGCGACGCTCCGCCTCCCGCTTGAAATCCATCTCCGTGATCTCGTGCACGCCCACCTTGGCCAGCACCACTCCCTGCGGAGCAGACTTTGGGGAGCAACCCGCCAGGAAAAATGCAACGCCTGCAAAGCCCAACTGCGCGCAAAGCCCCACCTTACGCCAACGCTGATAACTGAATATTTTCACAAAGGGTTCCTTCATTGCGATGAGTTACGGGGTGTAGTCCAAACGCACCCGCATAAACAGGGGTAACCCGTTGGTGAGAGGCTGCCTGACGCGGTAGGACACCATGTCGAACCGGCCCGTGAAGTCAGGATGAGTAAACTCCTCGAAATACTCCGGACCGGCATTCCATGACTTTAAGTTCCGGGACATCTCGGCGGTGTAACTCACATCCGTCACCGCAAGCGGCTTGCGGAACGTAACCGAAAGCGTCGTTCCAGCAAGCTCATAAAGGGGCTTACCATCGGAACTCATCGGGTCGACCGGATCCAATCCGAACGCATAGCGCTGCAGGTTGTTGACACCGGTCAGGCCGGGATCATCATGGGCAAACGTTGACAAATCAGCGACGGAGAGGCTGAAGTTCCGACTCTTCCAGCCAGCCAGCGTCACCAATTCATCCACCAGCATGACCCTGGCTGATGAAGGGGTCCACACGCAGTAGGCCGAATCAGGCCGAATCG
>JBIKMI010000369.1:0-2552 GCA_044359285.1 Kiritimatiellia bacterium | reverse complement strand
AAACGACAGAAGGTGGCTCTTTAAATTTGAGAAATGCCTAAGCGTGAAAACAAACAGAAACACATGAATTTCCTAACAGTCTACAGCCTACAGTCTAAAAACCTGCGTCCTGTGGGACGCCAGTGAATCGTAATCTTAATCTATTAGACCAAAAAGGATTATGATTAAGCCTATAAAGAGCAGTTGAATCAGGAAAACAGAACATTTAGTACATCATCTCGTAAATACCCGCTCAAGTAAAGATTCACCACCCGCCTGGAGTACCAGGCTCGAGTTCACAGAGGCACCGAGAAGAAAAAGAAATACAAATGTTGCGTTTATTTCGCCCACGGGAATACCGTGGCCAAAATAAACGCCACATTTCCGACTTGGCTAGTCTTCTCGGTGTCTTCGCGTCTCTAGCCGTACTCGGCGGGTGGTGAATCTTTACACATTGTACAGGTTGTTATCTGACGGCTCCTAAGTAAGCGCCATTCGGTTATAAACCTAATAGCCTAACAGTCTACAGTCTAATCACCTTTTCACGGTCAAGCCTGAACGGGTGTGCGCAGAACCACTGCGTTGCGACCATTGGTGGCAACCCGGGTCAACCCCCATTGCTCGCTGATATAGCGGAAGGTGGATTCGGAATAGAACACGACATGCGTGGGATCCGTCGCATAATGCCAGGAAGACACCTCGCGCCCCGGCAGCACCAGGCTGGTCACCACCACCAGAAGTCCACCAGGGCGGATTAACGAGACCATTTGCGCCCATTCACGCCGGGGATCCCTGAAGTGTTCCACCGCCTCCGTTGACACTACGGCATCAAAGGGACCCAGCCCTCGCAGCGATGCCGTCACCTCCACGCCCGGCGTCACCCGGTCGCCAAAAAAGGGATCATAGCCCACGGCGGTAAACCCGCTCCGGTTGAGCAATTGAACCAGCACAGGATTTGGCCCGGAACCATAGTCGAGGAGGGTCGGCGAACCCCCGTCCGCCCGTTTGAGATGGGTTTTAAGAAGCTCCACGGCCACGGTCAGGAAGGCGACATAACCCGCATCAGAGAGGCTGTTTTGATGCAGCAGGTAGCGTTGGTATTCCTGTTCAGGCGTGAGGTGAAAAGAAGAGGGAATAAATCTCAGGTCACAGCGGGGGCAGGCACAATGCGTCCGGTGAAGCGCCCGCCCAACGGGGTCAGCCGCAGCACCACAGAGAGGACAGGCGCAGGACTCCACGGTTACGCACCCGCGGGGGTGGCGCCAGGCACGTCCCGCGCCCCATCCGAATCACCCCGCCGTTCCCGGAAACTTTTGGAACGCCGCCCGCGGCGGCGCGGACGGGAATCACCGCCGGCGGAGGAGCCTTCAGGCTCTTCCCACTGCTGACGCGGCTTCCACGGGAGCAACAAGGCCCGCTCGAGCGCCTGACGGTTTTCTCCAGTCAGCCGCACCGTGAATTCAAGATAGGCTACCGCCTCGGGAAAAAAGGCACGCGTGGCGAGGGGCGCGGCACGACGCCCATTATCCGCCGTTAACCGGGGTTGGGATGCAAGGATTTCAGCGGTTCTATACCTGACTGTTTTCGGGACCTGAACCCGTTCGGTAAGTCCGCCAAAATGCTCCATGGTCACTGAATGCAACGCCAGGCCGGGGTGGTGTCCCTGGCTGGCCATATTCCCGGCATGCGACTCATGCATCCCGCCGAACATCAAGGCAAAAAGCAGGGCGGGCGAAACCTCGCGCCCGGCGCGCCGCCATTCGTCGACCTGTTTGAGGGCCTCGCTGATCCTCTGACACTGAGGGGTCCCTTTCGCGGGGCCAAGCCAGCTCCCCAGTTCAGGAAAAAGAATCTCATACAGGCCGAATTGACGCAGCAGTTCATAGGCCCGGTGGGCAGCTTTACAAAAGAAAAGCTTCTGAACCTCCTCGTAAAGGCGCGAGCGGTTGGACGTCGCGAGGGTGGCGGCATGGGTCTGGATGGCCTGCTCGGTATCAGGCGCAATGTCGAAATCCAGCATGGCGGCAAACCGCACGGCACGGACCATCCGGACAGGATCCTCCACGCATCGGACCCCGGGCTCACCAATAAACCGGATCACCCGGGCATTCAGGTCTTCCAGGCCACCGACAAAATCAATGAGTGAATAATCACGGATATCATAGAACAAGGCATTGACGGTGAAATCCCGCCGCAACGCATCCTCCTCCGGCGAGCCAAAAAGATTATCCCGGACAATCAACCCGTCGTCCCTGCGAATATGGTGCTGGCTCGTCAAAGGAGGCAGGGAGTCGGTTCTACGCCCCTGATCCGTCGGATCGGACGGATCCGTCGGATCCGCCGGATCAAACGACTCTTCCGATTCCGGTTCCGGCGGCTGGTTGGCCCGGAAGGTGGCCACTTCAATGATTTTATCGCGGCCGAAGAAGACATGCGCCAGCCTGAAGCGGCGCCCAATCAACCGGCTGTTGCGGAAAACCTTGCGGACCTCGTTGGGGGTGGCATCGGTGACGACGTCAAAATCCTTGGGCTCGCGCCCGAGCAGAAGGTCACGTACCCCACCTCCGGCAATA
>JBIKMI010000368.1:0-2557 GCA_044359285.1 Kiritimatiellia bacterium | reverse complement strand
GTGGACTAAAAAGGATCCATTGAAAAACTAAAGAATGGTCATCGAGCTGGAGGGACGACCTCTGTGTCTTCCGGTTTAGGCCTAAGGACGGGACGGAGCCCGACCCTCCAAATGGAATGGTTATGCGGGACAAGCCCGGTGGGCGAGGGACCTTCAGGCGACGGGATAATCCGTATAGCCCTTGGGGCCGGGGGTATAGAAGGTGGCCATGTCAGGCGTTGCCAAAGGAACGCCGGTCTTGAGCCGCTTCACCAGATCCGGATTGGCAATGAACGGCCGGCCGAAGGCGATGAGGTCTGCGGCCCCGCTTTGCAGGTCTGCCTCGGCCCGGTCCCGATCATAGCCGCCAGAAAGGATAATGCGGCCTCCTGCGGCGCGGAACTCGTGGCGCATGGCGTCGACGGTTTCCGGCGGGGGTTTCGGGGCGCCCATGGACGAGTGGTCGACCAAATGAAGATAGGCCAGGCCAAGCCGGCCCAGCGCCGCTGACAAGGCGGTATATTGTTCCGCAATACCGGCATAGGCACCACCCATGTCATTGAAGACGCCGTACGGGGAGAGGCGGATGCCAACGCGAGCGGCCCCGATGGCGACAGTCACCTCGGTGGCGACCTCGAGTGCGAAGCGATTGCGTCCGGCGGGGTCCCGGCCATAGACATCGTTGCGCTGATTGGAAACGGGATCAAGGAACTGATTAATCAGGTAGCCATTGGCCCCGTGAATTTCAACCCCGTCAAAGCCGGCGGTGATGGCATTGCGTGCCGTCTGGACATATTCAGCAATCGCCTTCCGGATGTCTTCGGGCGTCATCTCGCGCGGCAGGTCATAGGGCTGTTCCCCCTGGCTATCAGTCCAGATCTTACCTTTCACGGCGATCGCGGAAGGGGCCACCAGTTCTGCGCCCGGCGGCAGGTTGAGCTTATGGCCCACCCGTCCGCCATGCATCATCTGGAGGAATATCCGTCCACCCTGGTCATGGACCCCTGCCGTCACTTGGCGCCAAGAAAGGGTCTGCTCGGGAGAATAGAGGCCGGGAATGCGGGCATACCCCAGGCCGTTGGGCGAGGGGGAGACCCCCTCGGTGATGATCAGGCCGGCACTGGCCCGCTGGGTATAGTACTCGGCCACCAGTTTGCTCGCCAGGTTGCCAATCGCCCGACTACGGGTCATGGGGGCCATGACCATCCGGTTCTTCAACTCTATAACGCCTAGTTTGTATGACTTGAACAGTTCCATGGAAATCTCCTTTACGCGATTGCTGATATGTTAGCCTGCGCAGCGGAAAGGATCCAGAACAAGATTTTTTTTTAACAGGCCAACTTGGAAATTTAACATCCTGGCTCACGGAAAGATGACCCCGCGAGATACTGTTAATAAAATAACAATAAATTCTTGCGTAATTTGACCTACAAGAGTAAAGATTAGCCCCGTTTTTAATTCCGTTCTCCGCAGAGGATTCCATACCCCTTTATTTAGGTGGACTATGCGGTGGAACAAGTGTCGTTTAAGGCTGGTAGATGTAATATTACAGAAAGGTTCAGTAAGTTCATGAATAGGTTGTGTTCACAATGGTGGGTTCGTTTATGTGTGGGGTTGGCGGTATTCGGATTCGGGGCAGGCGCGGCAATGGCGAGCGAAGCTGACCTTAATCTCCCTGATTTGGGAGCAGTACATTTTTCTGCACTGGGTGGCATTTCCGGAACGAGCCTGATGTTGATCGGGATCGGCGTCTGTTTTGTCGGGTTGGCATTCGGCTTGATTCAATACGTCAAGACCGAGAAACTGCCGGTCCATAAATCCATGAGTGATGTGTCGGCGATCATCTGGGAAACCTGCAAGAGCTATTTGGCCCAGCAGGGTAAATTCCTGGCGATCCTGTGGGCGCTGATCGGCGTCTGTATGGTTTACTACTTCAAGGGCCTGCAGCACATGCATTGGGGCAGCGTCCTGTTGATTCTGGCCGCCTCGATCCTGGGAATCCTGGGCTCCTACGGCGTGGCCTGGTTCGGCATGCGTATCAATACCTTTGCCAACAGCCGCTCGGCCTTTGCCTCTTTGCGGGGAACCCCCTGGGAAGCGCTGGCCATTCCGATGCGCTCGGGAATGAGCGTTGGGATGCTGCTGATCACCGTGGAACTGTTTTTCATGATCTGTATCCTGGTGTTCCTGCCCTCCGAATTGCGCGGTCCCTGCTTTATCGGGTTCGCCATCGGCGAGTCCCTTGGGGCGGCGGCCTTGCGCATCTGCGGCGGTATCTTCACCAAGATCGCCGATATCGGTTCCGATCTGATGAAGATCGTGTTCAAGCTTCCTGAAGACGATCCCAAAAATCCCGGCGTGATCGCGGACTGCACGGGCGACAATGCCGGCGACAGCGTGGGCCCGACGGCGGACGGTTTTGAAACCTACGGGGTGACCGGTGTGGCCCTGATCACGTTTCTGGCATTGGTGCTCGGGGCTGGCACGCTCTGTGCCCAGATGATCGTCTGGATCTTCGTGATGCGTATCCTCATGATCGTGTCCGCGCTGGCCGCCTATCTGGCGAATGACGCGTATT
>JBIKMI010000115.1:0-8295 GCA_044359285.1 Kiritimatiellia bacterium | reverse complement strand
GTCCTGCAAGGAGAAGAGAAGATTTTGAACAGAAGCACGCGAAGACCGCGAAGGAAGAAATGGGTTTGCCTGCGGCGCTAACACTGTATGGAGTTGAATTTCAATTATTCTCAAGCGGGTGCGGCGTATTCGCCGCGCCCGCCTTCGCGATCTTAGCGCGCTTCTGTTCAATATTCCTGGTTTCGTTTGCGAATATCAGGCAATAGTTTGCCGTTAGAATGGCCATATTACCAAAGATTTGAAGTCGTTCATGAACACGCCCTGCCACGGTGAAAACTTTTTTCCTTTTTTTATTGAATTAGCTGAAGAGTTCCGACACACTGCGCACCTGTTTTCGAAGGGGGGACGTAGCTCAATTGGTTAGAGCGCTGCCCTGTCACGGCAGAGGTCGCGGGTTCGAGCCCCGTCGTCCCCGCCAGTTTTGTTGAGACCGGCTTCAACAAAACTTCCCCCCCTGATGTCTGCATCCTTGCCCTTCCTCCTTGCTTTTGCTTTGATCTCCTAAATTGACAGATCAGGAGTACCCGCATGTTTCAAATTGATGACTTTCTAAGACGCGCCGTAGAATTACAGGCATCGGACATTCATCTCAAGGTCGGGCAAACGCCCTTCATGCGGCTTCATAGCGAACTCACCGCCACAGACCTTCCACTGCTGACCGCCGACGACCTTCAGAGAACTATTCTCCATGTGTTGCCGCCTCATCTGGCATCCCACTATTCTGAACACCATGAGGCTGATTTCTCCCACAGCGTTGAGGGGGCCGGCCGCTTCCGCGTCAATGCCTTCATGAGCCAGGGTCAACCCGTACTCGCCTTCCGCCACGTCAAAACCAAAGTCCCGACCGTCGACGACCTCAACCTGCCCCAGTCGATTAAAACGATTGCCGGGGCCCAGCGCGGCATCATCATCGTCAGCGGCGCGACCGGCAGCGGGAAATCCACCACGCTGGCCAGCATGATCAATCACATGAATGAAACGGAAAATCTCCGGATCATCACCATTGAAGATCCCATTGAATATCTGTTCGAAGACAAGAAGAGCGTCATTTCCCAGCGCGAAGTGGGGTTGGACACCCTGAGTTTTCAATCGGCCTTGAAGCATATTCTGCGACAGGATCCGGACGTGATCATCATCGGGGAGATGCGCGACCAGATCACCTTCCGCACTGCGCTCTCGGCGGCCGAGACCGGACATCTGGTTCTGACCACCCTGCACTCGAGCAACGCCTCGATTGCCGTTCAGCGGTTGCTTGAATTCTTCCCCGCCAGCGAGTGGGATCAGGTCCGGCTGAATCTGGCCAGCAACCTGCAGGCGGTCATCTGCCAACGCCTGCTCAAGGGCGTTCAGGGCGGCCTCATCCCCGCCGTGGAGATCATGATCAACACCCCCACCGTGCGGAAACTGCTGGAGAAGAACAAGCTCGATATTCTCCCGGCGGCCATCGAGACCGGCAGTGATGACGGCATGCAGACCTTTAACCAATCCATCTATAACCTGATCAAGAGCGGCATGATCACCCAGGAGGAAGGCATGACGTATGCCAGTAACCCGCAGGCCCTGCGCATGAACCTGCAGGGGATTTTCCTGGATGAAGGACGCCGCATTCTCTCCAGCCTCTGACCATGAGTGACCGCGCCCCATCCACCGACGCCTTCGGCCTCCCCAAGGGGATCACCGAACTTGTCCTCATTGCCGGTAAAGGCGATTACCCCCTCTTACTGGCCCAATCGGCCCGGGCCCAGGGGGTCCGCCGCATTACAGCCATTGCTTTCCGCCATGAAACGGACCGGGCGATTACGCGTTACGTGGATGAGGTGAAGTGGATTTATCTGGGCCAGTTCGGTGCCGTTCTGGAGGCTTTGGAGTCCTGGGGCATCAAACACGCGGTCATGGTCGGGCAAATCACCCCTACCCACTTGTTCAGTCTCCGCTTTGACCGCATGACCTTTGACCTCCTGAAAAGCCTGAAGCAGCGGAATGCCCACACCATCTACGGCGCCGCCTGTGATCAATTAACCCAGCGCGGGATCACCCTGCTCCCGGCCCATCTGTTCATGGAGGCGGCCATGCCGGAAGCCGGCCTGATTGGCGGGCGGGAGCCAACGGAGTCTGAAATGGCTGATATCCTGTTCGGCTTGAAGGTCGCCAAAATCACCAGCGGAATTGAGATCGGACAAACCGTGGTGGTGAAAGAGGGCACCATCCTCGCCGTCGAAGCGTATGAGGGCACCGACGAGACCATCCTGCGCGCCGGGCGCGTGGGCAAAGGCGGCGCCGTGGTGGTCAAGGTGGCGAAAACAGGCCACGATATGCGTTTTGATATTCCCGTGGTCGGCCTGCGCACGATGAAAATCATTAAAAAGAGCAAGACCCGGGTTCTGGCAGTTGAAGCCAAACGCACCATCCTGCTTGAGCGCGAAAAGCTGATCAAGGAAGCCGACCGCCTGGGCATCTGCTTCATCGCCATGAACACGGAAGACTCTCTTCAAGGTCCGGCATGACGCGACCCCGCTCCATTATGATCCTGGCCGGTGAGATTTCCGGCGATATGCATGCCGCCGGGCTCGTGCGGGCCCTGCGCCAGACAGACCCCACCCTCACCTTCTTCGGCATGGGTGGCCCGCTGATGCGGGACGCCGGGGTGGAGACCTTTTATGACGTCAAGAATCTGGCCGTCATGGGGATCGTGGAGGTCCTGAAACATATTTTCTTTTTTCGCAAGGTGTTCCGCCATATGGAACGGTTGGCCAAGGAGAAACGACCGGATGCGGTCATCCTGGTGGACTATCCCGGATTCAATCTGCGATTTGCGACCAGTGCCCATGCCATGGGCTTGAAAACCATTTATTATATCTGCCCCCAGGTCTGGGTTTGGAAGCAGGGACGGATTCCGATCATGGTTAAGGTGCTCGACCGGCTTATGACGATTTTCCCGTTCGAACCAAAAATCTTTGAAGGCACCACGCTGAAAGTCGATTTTGTGGGACATCCCCTGGTCGACGAGATCAGGGAGGCCATGGAGTCCCCGGTGGTTCCCCTGCCCTGGGCGGGCGAACCCCGGATCGGACTGCTCCCTGGAAGTCGCCATGCCGAGATTGACCGGATCCTGCCTCCAATGCTGGCGGCCGCGCGACTGATTGAGGACAAATTTCCGAATGCCTCCTTCGTCATCCCTACCCCGACCGAGGAGATTGGCGCCCATGTCAAACGTTTGGCGGCCCGCCTCCCCAGAGTGCCGACACGGCTCAACGTGATCCAGGGCGATGCCAGGCAGGTCTTCCGTCAAAGTCGGGCCGCCTTGGTCAAGTCAGGGACGGCCACAATGGAGTCGGCACTGGTCGGGTGTCCGACCGTGATCACCTACAGCGTGGCGGCCCTCACGTTCTGGATTGCCAAACCGATGCTCAAAGTCAGGTTCGCCGGAATAGCCAACATCATTGCCAACCGGTATGTCTGCCCGGAAGTCCTCCAGTTTGATGTCACCCCTGAAGCCCTTGCGAAGGCGCTGATCCCCCTGCTAACAGATACCCCGGAGCGGAAAGCCATGTTGGAGGGCTTCGCCGAAGTCCGCCAACTTCTGGGCGGAGGTGGCGCCGCCCGGCGTGCCGCCCAGGTGGTGCTGGAGGAGTTAGGGGGCGGGAAGCAGGATTCAGAAGTCAGGATTCAGAAATCAGAATAAAGAATCCGGGATACTTGAACAAAAGCCGATCCTACAGTCGGATCCTGTCGCCATTCAAGTCAGAGCGCAGCACAAGGTGGCAGCCGACGTCTCGGCGGCTGATTAACGGCCTGGGCGCGGAGAATCGTTCGCCGAGCCCATTCGACGTAGCTCAGGGCACGACGTCGAACGCCACCAGTGCTTCGCACCAGACATCACAACCAATGATACGAGGGTTGTGCACCACATTCTCGCTCTCTTTATGTGACGCCTTACTGACTCGGCGGTGTCCCCCATTGCCGTGTGTGATCAATTTCGTGACGCCACGAAATTGGTCCTCCACCCTGTATCCAGCGATCCCGCAAGACTCGATGGTTCGTTGAATTGCAGTGAGGAAGTTCTCCCAACGGGCATACCTGCCCGCCCCATTCGCCCTCTTACTTTGGCACAAGTGTCAGCTAAATTTCCGAATAACACAATCTCGACACAAACACACCCCTGCCGCCGGCGTGCATGAGGTCCAATTGGTTGTCATTACCCCACATCCTTCACACAACAGTGGTTCCTTTTTCTGAACCCGTCGGATCAAGAGGGAGTTTTCATCGGGTTGTGACAGCATCGGAATAGTGGATCCCGGGGATACGCGTGGCAAGGTATCATCAAGATCCCGGAATTCATGAGCCGGTTCGCAGGCCATGAACTTAACTCTTTTGACCAGCGTTTGCCGCTCTTGTATCTCCTTGAGAAAAACCTCGCGACACTCATGTTCACCGGGATGGATGAATTCCCCCTGATTATTCGTCAAAATGTCACCTAATCCATGCGAAATGACCGTACTGCAAATGTGCCGCTGAGGGGCGTGCCGAAGAGAGACCCCGCGCAAGGTAATCATGGTGGCGTTCGGCCCATCGAGATAATGAAGACTTCCCCCACTGGGCCGATACATTTTATCGTACTCAGATGAACTTGTCATAAAATCACGTTCAGTGGGGGTGAGGCTGGCTTAAGTTGAATACACGATAGAGGAAGAGGAGTCATATTTTCATCCGCCTTAATGGTCGCAACGATATTTCCAATATTGAAGCGAAAAAAGTTAACTCCACTGATTACTACTGGCCGTGGATCTACCATCTTAGGATATTCCATGTGATCATCAAAAACAGCCAATACCACTGAATGAAATTCTGCATTACCAGGATTTGAATTTAAAATTGCCTGTCTTAAAGCAACCTCAAAAACGCCCAACTTAACCTGTTGAAAATATGGACGTGAAGACACTCCGGCACGCCAGAGCACAGAAAGAAAAAATAGTTTTAGCGCTTTATAGTCATAATCAGAGAATTGGTATGCACGTGGCACACCATTCTTCTTGATCTTTTGAAAATTATGAAATTGCGTCACAAGTAAGCCGTAGGCATAATTGTCCCAGTTACAGAAACGACTCTCACCCTCCTTGACCAGGATTGCTTCATCATACACGCCTGCGGGGCATCTTTTCACGTGACTTTCATGCGAGCTCGATACCAATTTCATTTTGCCCACATATTCATCACGGATTAGATAGAAGGCCTTGGGGATGATATGGGCTTTGACGGGCCTACCGACTATGCCGGTAAGTTTGCAAGTTATTGATTGCTTTTGATCATTTAACATATTGCCCCTGTTCATCAAATAATCCATGCGCTGGCTGCCATATTCAGCTTCTGATCGCGTAAATCAAGCCATTCTACTCCCTGATCTGGGGATACTTAAACTCAGCCTCTTCTATCCCTTACTACACGCTTAATATGCAAATTCTGCGTGATCTACCAGAAACGGCTTTTTTGACAGCAACCAGTCAAGGCGCAGTGCCCCTGCCCACAAGGCGATACGTTCGCCGGGGATCGTTTGCACTTTTTCCAATGGCAATGATTGATCCCTCATTAAGTAAGGACCCCAAACGAGTCCGGACTGCCCGTGAAGACAATCCAATCTTTGCGGCAATTTGAGCAGTTGTTAGCCCCCCCACTCCGGCCTCCGTCAGAATTTTGACGATCCCGGCACTTGTTTCGCTTTGTGGAGCTGAACCTATTGAAGTCAACATCAGGGTCACTCGAAATCTGATTCCGATTTCTTCAAAGACCGGCAAGGGGAACCCTTTATCCACGCAGGCTTTACACATGCGCTGTATCCCGCTTCCCCACTGTTCGATTAATCCAAGTTCCTTGAAAACACGTCCAATCACACGATTTCTTAATTTCGACACACCGCGTGCCAAGTCCTCAACCGTGACGCCAAAAGGCAGCAAGCCAGGATTTTCCACCTCAACACGATCATCGAATATCGATACCCGGATGGGAGCACCCGATTGGGAGTAATCGGCATGCACTACCGCGTTGATCACCGCCTCCCGTACCGCCACAAGCGGGATGGTCCATTCGTCACGACGAACCACATCTTCAATCCGCGCCTCGACTCGCGCGTGCTTGCGCACAAAATCAATCGCTTCCAACGCCGTCGCAGGCAATGCCCCTCGGCATTCAAACTGGTCGAGAATGCGGCTCTTATCCTGCCCGGCAAATCTACCGCACTGGATCCATGCATCAGGGAAGTGTTGATCGCGCGTTGCTCCAAAAAGCAATACCCCGCCGACTGTTGGCACCTGGCGACTCTGAACCTTGGTGACAATGCGAAGCGATATCAAATCGGATGGTCGCAACGTCCGCCGGGGGGCGAACAACTCGGAAGCTACTCGGAAGTCAACGGCTTCCGAGTTTAATTCCAGCATGGGCTGTTCATCGAACGTTTCATTGCGCATAAACCGTTTCATTTCCGCAATAAGCGCCTCGTCAGCTTGCCGATTAGTCGAGCCCACACGCACGAATACCCCCTTCTCCGGCCCTTGGCGTTTAAGATAATGGGGACGGATCGAACTGGGAAATACCTCCACACCAAGGACATGAGTGTTGCGCCACACCAGTAACTCGATGTTGGGAAGAATGCGTGGCTCAATGTGGTCGGCAATCAAATTGGCCAACCGCTCCTCTTCTTTCAAGGGGTCTGACAGACCGCGAACGGCACGAGTCTTGTTTTCGACACCTATCAGCAGAACTCCCCCATCGGTATTGGCAAATGCAACCAGTGTCTTTAGGATGGGATCAATAGACGACAAATCGCGCTTAAACTCCAGCATCTTTCCTTCGTGGCGACTCAACAAATCGGTAAGGTTCATACACGGCATCCTACTCGGATGCAAATGCAAGCGCAAGTTTTCCTAGTTCATATTCCTAGTTACATAACACGTTTTATAAAACGCTAAATACCTATAATCAATGGGTACACTGATTCAACGCCCACTTAGAATCCTGAAAAGATCCCTCATCTCGGATGACACTTCAGCCTCCGATGCCACGTAAAGACGGATTTCCTGCTGAAGGAGTCGTTGATATGCCCGTTTTGCCGTCAAAAGATGATTGGCCGCCTGCTTTTCGGCCAAACCATGCTCGCGACTAAGTTCGGCAAGCGACGGTTCCTCAACTCCATGCAGGATGGGGTTAATGATCCGGCGGGCAAAAATATCAAAGTGGATTGACTTCCCGGTGGTCTGACATTCCCGCTCCAGTTGTTGCAGCACACGCCGAACGACTTCAACCGCCCAAGCCCGGTCAAAAATCATATCGGGCGTCATCCCTCCGGACGGCTCAAAAGGCATCTCGGTGTTGTCCATGAGTTCATCGAGTGAAAACAATCCAGCCGTCGGCTTTCGCTTTTGAGCGTTTTCTGCCCGGTGTTCATTTGCTGCAAATCGCTTCAAACAAGTCAGCACGAATGACCGAAACCGCCCCTGCTGCTTATCCGCCTTCTCAAAGACATCGCGCTCGATCCACTCGGCAAAGAATGCCTGGGTCAAGTCCTTGGCCGATTCCTCATCATGACCAGAAAATCTAAGGAAACCGAACACAGGCCGCCAATAACGCCGGATCAATATATCCAAGGCAGCCCTTTTTAGCGACGGCGTTGCGCCCCGCATATTATTGAGAAGCCCCCAGTCAGTTGTCGGGAAAGATGCTTTGGCTGAATCTGCCATGGCCTACCCACAATTGGGGCACGACACCATGTCAGTGCCCAGTTGTGGGTTTTTATCACATCAAGACTGTGTCAAGCCAGCCCCAAAAGATTGCTTAATAGCGTCGTTCCATAGCGGTTTTTGATTTGTGCGCGTCAACTGACAAAAGTTGCATATTATAAGGAGTATCTGCCCCGCCCCGCGAAAGCGGAATTATATGATCCACTTTATACCCGGAGGGGATGGATGAGTAACCTTGCGACCGCAAATATTCAGATCGGGCGCTACTGCTACGGTCCACCTTCACATAACCAGTCCGATAGTATTGGCCCGAACTCCCGGGCATTGTCGTTATCCCATAGGATGATCGAGAGGCTAATAAAGGCGACACGCAGAATTGCGCTTTTTTACGTGTAGTAAATAATATGCGCCACGTAACAGACATGAGATCGAATTTGGACCTCGTCTTCAAACTTCATGTCGTCAGAAATCCGGCTTGCTCTGGCGACTCGGCTTTTGCGCTTTGGCCGGAACCAGATGCCATGAATGCGCTGGACCGGCATCTGGCGGCATCGGGTATCACTGGTGC
>JBIKMI010000367.1:0-2570 GCA_044359285.1 Kiritimatiellia bacterium | reverse complement strand
TTTTTAATTAGTTGGGGCCCGCGGGGCCCCCCCCCGGGCGTGGGGGGGGGGGGGGGGGGGGGGGGGGGGGGGGGGGGGGGCGGGGCGTGTATCATCAATTCTATTTGTCGATCGGGGCGCGTCTGCAGTAGGATGTCCGCAACTTATGAAATACCGATGCCCGCATTGCCGCCATCTTTTTGATAAACTGGACACCGCACATTGTCCGAACTGCAAGAAAACGTTGCGCCACCCCGAAAAGTGGAAGGGGCTCAAGGCGGAAAAGGCCCGGCGGGAAGCCATCGGTCAGCGCCTGCCCACCGTCAAGGAGCTGCGCAAGCCCATCTGGATGGTTTTCCTGAACCGCCCCCGCTTTGCCGTCTGGGTACTGGGCGGCTGTATCATCGTGGGGGCCCTCATCCTCTCCTCCAGCGATCAGATCACCAAACCGTACCAACCTCCGGACAAGGTGATGCGGACCCGCAAGGAGCTGCTGGTGATGCGGACGGCGCTGGAATGGTTCCGGGTCCATTGCAAGCGCTTCCCCACCACGGAGGAGAGTTTAAAGGCGTTGGTCCGGGACCCGGGGGTGCCGGGCTGGAAAGGCTTTTACATCGAAGAGCTGCCGCCGGATCTGTGGGGCCATCCGTTCCTCTACTCCAGCAGTAACGACACCATCCGCCTCTCTTCCAGTGGCCCGGACGGCAAGCCCGATACCGCGGATGATGTTGAGGCCCCGCCCCCGGATTACAAGGCCCTGATGCAGCGGTTGTCGAAGGAGATGGGCGAGTAGGGAGCGGAAATCGACTCCCTGCGTTGGCGCAAAAAGATTTACCACCCGCTTCGCTCTCCGTGCCTCGAGCCTGGTAATCCAGACGGGTGGTAAAATATTTCTTCCGCAATGCGCCAGGGAATTTTCTAAAGTCAGGAGTTAAGCGTTAACGGTCAACTCTTCACTTTCCCGGCCCACTCGCTGGTCTTGAAGTCCTGCAGCAGGATCTTGCGCAACTCGGCGGCGCGAGGGTCCTTGGCCTTATCCAGCAGCTCGGCGGCTTGATACAACGCCTCGGGCTGAGCGGCCTTTGCGCCCTTTAAGATTGTGGTGATTTTGAGAAAATCAGAGAGTGCGGCGTCCTGATTCCCTTCCTGCAAATAGAGATTGGCCCGCGTCAGATAGGCCGTGGCCGCGAAATCCGGGATGCCGGAGCCCATGGCCCGTTCTAATTCCTGAACCAGCCGCTTGGTATCACCGGATTTCTGCAGGGATTGCCAATACATCAGCTGCAAGGCAGGGGGCAAGGTACCGCCGGCCTTTGCCAGGGCATCGATCGCGGAGGCGGCCTTCTTCGCGTCATTCATCTCCACATGAGACTGGGCCAGAAGCTTCATGGCATCCACATCCCAGCTGAGCTTCTTGTACTTCCTGATCAGCCCCTCCAGGAGAGGAATGGCCTGGGCATACTGACGCGTGGCGACCAGGCTCTTGGCCTTGTCCAGTTCCGCCGGCTTATCGACGTTGATCTTGGACACCTGGTCCTCATGCACGGGCATGCTGGCCCCTTCATTGATCACGAGATAATCCCGGGTGTCCTCGCGCCACTCAATGCTCTTGCCCGTCACGGTCCGTCCGTTTTTCATGACAATCGAACTCGCCCTGGCCGACAACGCCAGACCGCTCACCAGCACCAGCACTACAAAAATCCTGACTGTGATGTTCATGGTTATTCTCCTCTTTAATCTTAATCACTAGCGTCGCATAGGCCACAGGTTTTTAGGCTGTAGGCTGTAGACTGTTAGGATATTCGTGCATTTTTGCTCACTTTCAGTCCAGGGCATTTACGGAATTTAAAATGCCACTTTCTGTCGTTTCACCTAATAGCCTAAAGTCTAAACCGCTACAGCCTAGCCCTCTACCGCCGGCCTTTGCCGCCCTTCGGCCGCGCCATCTGGACCCGCGCCACGGCGGTGGCCGGCACCGCCATGCGTCCATCGGAAAACTCAATCACATGGCCCTTTTCCACCAGCCATTGCACCTGGCGCTTGAACTCCGACTCCTTCGGATTCACCGCACCCGCCACAGGGGCCGCCGGAGTGGACTCACCCGCAGGCTCACCCGCGGCCTCCACCTCGTCCGCCATGGGGACCGGCGCGGGCTCACCCGCGGGCGTGGCGCCCGGGAACAATTGGGCCATGAGTTCGGCCTTCGTGCAGCCGGGATGGGCGCCGACAAAATCAAGGATCTCACGGACCCCCTCCACGGCATGCGCGGGATCGATGGCGCTGGGGGCCACGGAGGTGACAAACGTAAAGCCGCCCGCCGCCTTGAAGGTATGCAGGCCCAGATGGCGGAAGGCCAGCCGCAGGGTCACCGAAAGCTTGAGCGGGAAGCGGGATTCCTTCTCCCAGGCCTCCTCAATGACGTTGCGCAGCGGACCGGGATCCATGGCATAGGCAATCGTGCCCGAGATCACCACACTGCGGGACTCCTTGATGGCGCCCGTCAGGCAATGTTCACGGAAATAGGTTTCCGCCTCGGTAAAGCGGGTAAAGGTCACGGCGTTCTCGTTCGCGCCGAACTGATAGACCACCTG
>JBIKMI010000087.1:0-9803 GCA_044359285.1 Kiritimatiellia bacterium | reverse complement strand
CAAGATAGGAGGCCGACTTCGTCGTGAGCCAGAGTTCAGTCAGCGCCGTAAGCACCTGGTCGTCTCGTCCTTTCAACTCCGGGCCACCGGCTTCAGAGAAATAGACGGTGGGCTGGTACCGCTCCGGTCGCGTGGCGAACACCCGCCACGCCCGCTCGGCGGCCGCCAGGCTCTTCTCCGCCAGATCGGGATAGTGCCGGCGGAGAACTCGCGAGGCGGCCGCCAGAGCGGTGGCCGCCTTGAGCTGAACGTCCGGATGGTAGTCCGGATACAGCTGCCGCTCGTCACCTGTGCCCGGCTGGTTGTCGGTGGCCTTTTCCGGAAGGACCGACGCGCCGTACCGCCCGGGCTGCTCGATCACGCCCACGGCAACCCGGCCATCCGGCGCTTGCAGGGACAACAGCCACGACGCGCCCCACGCGACATGCTGAAGCACGTCCGGTATGCCGTCCCCCTTGCCCGCCGTCCAGGCGCCACGGCCAAGGTCAAGGGCCGCCTCGTCCATTCCGAGCCCGAACTCCTCCGCCGCCAGGGCTAATGTCCACACGGTGAACCCCTGGGCGCTGACGTTCAAATCGTAGTCGCCGGCGTCATGCCATCCGCCGCGCGCGCACGGCACCGTTTCGCCCGCTTTCCAGGGTGCATCCTCACAGCCGTATGAGACAAATCCATCCACACCCGGGAAATACGCCGCCACACGGGCCGCGTCATCCCGGTGGCAGGCGGGCCGGACCGGCAGGCCAGCCCCGAGGTTCACCGTGGCATGGCACATCTGCCATGGGATGAAACGACTGATGGAATCCTTCCAAAGCCCGCTGAACACGGTGTCCCGAACCGCGATAGGCCCCTCGTTCCCGCCGCTCCAGCGCAGGCGGTAGTCACCCGGCGTCCGCACCGGCGTGAAGTCGAACGCCGCCACGGACCACCCCATGAAGGCGGTGGTCGCCCCGAACCGCCCGCGCAGAATTTCCTTGCCCGACGCATCCACAAGGACCGCCTCGTCGGGCGGTCGCGGCGTGCCAGGCGCCCACTCGAGGACGGCGAGTTTCCCGCCCGACGCCGCGTAACCGATCCGGGAAAGACGGACCGCCGGACCGCACGGTTTCCAGTCCGGAGCCGTTGCGAGCGTCAGGGTGACCGTGAAGGCCACCTCCTGCTCCTCATCCGGGAACGGGAACTCCACGACCCAGGCAGGCGCATCGCCCCCCCAGGGGCGATTATCCTGGATGGCGAAATCGCGGCTGCTCTCGACCGTGATCCGATCTCCACCCCGGCCGCTGATTTCCAGCCTGCGGATGTCTCCATGCAGCCAACTCGAGGCGGGCTTCTCGCGGGGAAGCGCCACCGGCTTGCCATTGAGGCGGAAACTGTCGTGCGGGTATTCCTGCTGCGATAGGTTGAAGGAGAAATGGTTCCACCGGCCGCCGGCGGGCAGCTTGCCGTGACGCTTCAGCGTGAAAACCAGGCGCCCCTCCGGATCGGAAGTGACCCCGCACTCCAGCGATACAGGATGGCCCGGCACGCTGCCGGTCAGTTTCACGCCCCGGGGCCCCCGCTCGATCCGGCGCCCGGCAAAGCCTGTCGGCTCTATGGAGCCGTTCAGGTCAAGACCGAGCCGCATCCGGAGCAACACCGGCCGACCATCAAGCAGCAGGCTGAACCAGCCGTTGTCATCAAGGCAGAACAGCCACGGGCCGTTCCGGAACCGCCCGGATTCGTCCCAACCCGATTCCGGACGAACCGGAGCGGGATTGGCGGCCGGCGTGGCGGCCGTTGCGGTCGCGGCGGCGGCCGCAAGCATCAGTATGGCTGCGCGCCTTTTCATTTGCCAATCATGCTGTATTTCAGTGCTGTTTCGATATACCGGATCGCGTTGGCCGTGAAGCGGGGCGTGTGCTTCTCGTGGGGCGTGGCGGACGGGAAGAGAACCATGTGTTCCTTGCCGCCTTCCTCAAAGGCCCGTCTTACTTCCCGTTCCACCTCGTCGGGTGTGCCCATGTCGAGCAGACAGAACTCAATGTTGCCGAACAACGTCAGCCGCCCGGCCGCCCGGCGCTTGGCCTCGGCGAACTCGATGTCGCCCTGCGGGGGCGGCTCGACCGGATCAATCGAGTCCACGCCAAGCGAGATCCACGAATCGAGCATCGTGCCCACGCGGCCATGGCAATGGACATGGATTTTGGCCTCCGGATCCCGCGCCTTGATCCGGCGCATGATCTCGCCGTCATAGGGAACCACGAGTTCATCCCAATGCCGCGGGCTCATCATCGGCGGCGCCGCGCGCTCCACGCCATTGAAATGCCAGAACGGGCCGACCCCCTGGGATAGTTCGAATTCAACCCGGGCCCAGGTCCGCTCCAGCCAGGCATCGGCCAGCAATTTGATGCGTTCAGGTTCCGTGATCAGCCACTCCAGCATCTGCTCGTATTCCATGATCCCGACCAGCATGGCGACCATCGAATTGACGTGCCCGCCGCAGATGGCATCGCGGCCCATCTCGCGCCGGTGTTGACGGAACGGCTCGTACTCCGCAGAAGCCGGCTGCTTCAACTTGAACGGCACGCTCAGCAACGCCTCCACATCTTCCGGTTTCTCAATGGGCTTGCGCGCATCCCAGGTCGTCTCGATGCCTTCTGTATCCTCCACCACCCAGGTCAGGTCGCCCTTGGGTGTGGGAAGAATATAGGTGCTCCGGCGGCGGCCCTCGCCAAACTGCTCCACCGGTTTCTCGATCACGAGTTCGTCGGGGGCCTCCAGAAAACGCTGGTACGAGTATTTCGAGCGGGTCTTGGGATAAGCCACCGGGCAAAACGTAATCATCGGGTCGCAGTGTTCCTGCACCAGGCGCGCCACACGGATGAAGTCGGGCTCGGCCCGCCACCCGCCCGGCTTCTCCTTGTCGATATCCCGCGAGGGATACCAACTGATGGGTGAACAAATGGGCACACGGTCAGCCCGCTCGCCACGATAAACCGCCATGATTCGCCTGCTGGAGGCTTTAAGATCAAACATCGTCATTTATCCTTCCTGTTTCCTGTCTTTGAAATCCGGCGGCCTTCCCACCGGCCCTTGCCGTCAATATACTCGTTGGCCTCACGCCAGTACTTGGCGCTCTCCAGCGGCTCCTCGTTGAGCTGCCAGTACTGGGTCATCTTGCGCTCGTGGATACGCGGCGCCTTCCCTTTGGCAGCCAGATAATCGCGCATTGCCTTCACCGTGATCGTCGCCGCAGGCTTGAAGGACCCGCCGCGGACATAACGCACCAGTGATTCAAACATCCCCGCCGCCTCCGGCACGCCACGATTCAAGCCCGTGAAATTAAACCCGCTCACCAACAGCCGCCCGCGGCCGACACGCAACTCGAAGAGATAGGCGAACTTGCGCATCGTGTACGCCGGCTGCAACTCGGAGAGCTGGTAGTCGTGGATATCAAAACGGTCACGCGCCGCCTTGTCCACGCCCTGCAGGATCGGATCCACCGCCACCGGGAAGTCGTCGAGGCAGATCTTGTCGCTGTCATCCACGATGCCGTAATACTGCAGGTCGAGGAACCCGTCGTTGGGAAAGCCGACCAAGGCCTTGCCCGGGCGTGCGAAAGCGCCGCAGTTGTGGCCCCGGTCCCAGACAACCCCTTTGAGGCGGTCCCAGGTGGCCGGCAGGTAGTACTTCTCGACGGGGGCGCCAGGATCACGCCGGTCACGGGTTTCCGGAACACGGTACAGCAGGAGCGCATCGCCGCCCTTCTCGAGATGCTTGAACAGCGCCTCGCTGAAGCGGTTGGCGATCATGAGCTTGGCGGATTTGACGGCACGGATCTGCGGATATCGCAGTCCGAGGTTGACCTCATCCAGCGCCACCACGGCGTCAAATCCCGGCAACACCGCCGGACGGTTGGGATAGAGCCACAGGTTCCACGAATTCCTGATCGCACATTCCTTGCCCTTGATCTCGCACTCCAGAACCAGGGCCTCCGGCGCGGAAACCGCTGGAAGCCGCAAGTCGAGATTGGCAATCTCGTAGCGCCCGTGGCGGTTCATGTCCATCTTCCCGAGGGCGCCCTTGAGCAACACTTTCCCGCCCTGCTGGCACTTCAGCCGGAAGCGCAGCTCCGCCTCGCCTTTCATGGCCGGGTCAAAGTGCGAGACGATGATCGGAACCATGAGGCGTTCATCTTCAAAGAACGTGCGCCGGGGAAGATCGCTAAGCACCACGCTTTCGGCGTTGAAACTCAGAAAACCCTTGCGGTCAATGCCCTTGTTGTCGTCAAAGCAGTCCACAATGCCGTTGGAATTCTCGTACCGTTCCGTATCGCAGAATTGCAGGAAGTGGAACCCGCTGAGGATCTTGCTGCGTCGCGCCGCCTCGATCCCGAGCTTCCAGCCCAGGAACTGGAAGCGCTGGCTGGCTTCCATGCACTTCGCGTAGTCCGTCTTCATCCCCTTGAGTTCCACGAGCTTTTTCAACTCATCGATCCACCACGGCTTGGCGGCCTTGGCCTTCTTGAACTTGCGATCGAGCGCCTCGAGGTCACGCCAGGCGACATAGTGACAGATCTCATGGGCCAGCACCGGGCAACGGGCGGTGAGGGTGCGGTTCACACGCCAGGCGGGTTCCTCGCCGGGCTCCGCCTCGGTGAGCGGCGTCCCCTTGGCGGAGCCATAGATGCGCCAGTTGTAGGTGTTGTCGTACATGTCGTAGTCCTTCCCGAACGGGAAGAAGTAGCTCATGTGCTGCACGTCTACATCCACATAGGTCCGGTCCACTTCGCCGTGGGCGCAGGTGTCGATGAAGAAACGACTGGTGTCGAGTTCGCGGGTGACGCCGGCGAGGTATTCCACGCGGGGATTCACACCTGGATGGCGGATTTCGTTCCCGAGGCAATAGAACATGAGGCTGGGATGGTTGCGGATACGCAGGATCGCCTCGCGCCAGTCTTTCTCATCCACGAGCCCGTGGTCGTCCATGAAGAAGCGCTCCTTCTGGTACTTGCCGTAGTACTTGCGGATCTCGACATGCACGAACATTCCGAGCCGGTCGGCGGCCTGGAGACATTCCTCCGGCGGGATGCGCGAATGGAAACGGACGAAGTTGAAGCCGTAATCCTTGGCGGCCGCAAACTGTTTCGCGTAGAACTCCTCCAGCGGCAGGTTCGCAAGGTTCTCGTGGTCATGCGCTTCCCGTCCGCGGATGTAACCGCGAATCAGGAAGGGCGCGTTGTTGACGAAAACACCCTCGGGCGTGGCGCTGAGCTTGCGCATCCCGAACGTCTCCTCGACGGCCTCCATACCGCCGGTTCCGGAAAGTTCAAGCCGCAAGCGGTACAGGTGAGGAGTATCAACATGCCAGGGTTTGAACCCCGGCAGGGCGACACCGAAGGCGGCACATTTGCCGGGCTCGAGATCGAGCCCGCCCGCGCCGGCCACACGCTCCCCATCGAGAACCTCCCACCGGCACCGGTTAAAACCGTCCGGCGTGGTAAAACTGACTTTCGCCAGCGCTTGATCGTAATCCGTGTTGATAAACAGGTCTTTGACTATCGAATTCATATTGGCTCCCTAATGACTCGTAACGTTCTGTCAAAAGTTGACAGAACGTTTTCTGCTTAACCATCTATCCTTCAATGGGTTTAGCCATACTAATGGCGTCTCCCCCGTCTTCTCTTCTGTTTACTGCCATTTCGGTTGACGATAACGGGCGACGAGAGCGGTGGACGATGGGACGATCACTACTCGTTATCCGTTCTCGTCGCCCGTTCTCGTCAACCGATTCCTGTCTTTTATCACTTCTCCAGACGATACACGACAATCAGTTTGGGCCGGCCGCACCGATCGAAGGACTTCGACGACAGGAACTCGCAGTATCCGCCTCCCGATTTACCGTCCACGACCACACCGAAGTTGGTCTCCGGTTTCTCAATCCATTCCTGCGCCGCCGCCGTCACATCCCAGGCGACCCACGTCCGGAAGTCATCTTTTGCCGGCGCAGGATTGGCGTCGGGAACGAGGCGACCGGTGGCGAGGGGTTGCTCGGAGCGGTCGACGCCGGGCTTGGCCGCGCCCGCAGCGCCCCATTTAGTCGGGCGGGTCGAGTACCACCAGGAGCTTTCGCCGGTCTTGGGCTGCAGGCCGCCGGGTTCGTGGCTCTCAACCGCCAAACCCTCCCGGACTTCGCCGTTGAAACCTTTTCCCGCCTCCCACGTGCGCAGCAGACGGTAGAGCGCCCGGTTCTCGCCGCCCCGGCCACGGAACGATCGGAGTTTCAGCAGCGCCGCCTCGATCTTCGCGCCCTTGGGCAGGGTGGCGAGGTCGAAGCGCAGCAGCGCATTATTGTCAAAGGCATAGCGCCCTGTCTTCAGGACCTGGCTCAATCCCTGGCCGTAAGCCTCTGAGGTAAGCCAGGTGTCCGCGACGCCCTGATAACCGTTCAGCCCCAACGCCTCGCAGGACTGCCCCTGCTGCAGCACGGCGACCGTCGCCGCAGGGAATTTCTGCTTCAGCGCCTCGACATCGGGATCAACGACAGGCTTGCCGAAGTCGGAGTTCTCGACGTCGAAGGTGAAGATGCGTTCGGGCACTTTCTTGTCCGGGAAGGGCCAGGAGACGCGGATTTCATGGCGCCCGCTCGGGGCATGGGTGGGCACGCGCACGTCATACGGGACGAGGCCCCCGCAACAGCAGCCCTTGCTGAACGGAATCCGGTCGATGACCTTGCCCTGATCGAGAATGCAGACGTAGGCAAAAATGGGCATTCCGCGCGAGAAAGGCTTTTCCTGCGCATAGCAGCCCGGGCCATCGATGCCGGCGGGGCCGATGCTGAAATAGAGGCATCCGCCACCAAGCAGGTCGCCGGGCCGGTAGGTGCCCAGATGTCCGTTCTTGTGGGGGAAGATGGCCTTGATCTCAAAAGGCTTGTCGCGGTATTTGCCCAACAACTCGTGGAGAGGCGTAAGCGAGTCGGTTTTGCAGATATAATTTCCACCGGAGTTGGTCGTCGCCTCCTCGGCCTGAAGCCAACAGGCACAAAGGGCCAGGGAGAGAACAAGGGCACTACTACGGCAAGCATTCATGATGGATCCTTTCATGGTTGGGTAACGTCATCAACTACCCCTACAACAATCTCAATGTTTCTTCAACCGTCCGGCCGCGCACCTCATACGTCCGGCCATCAAGAACCTTTACCCCCTGGCGATGAACCGGCACAAGGCCGCGGGATACCAACTCGAGCCTCATCGTCACGGGGCGCTTGAACCGGCAGGGCTTGAGGGTCCGGCACCGTTGAACCGCTCTGGCCGCGCCGTCCCGGATCAGCCCATGGGCCTTTTCCTTCGACAGGAACTGTCCGCCTTCCACGCCCAACCCCTTCTTGACCGCCACGGTCTCCACTCCGGGAAGAAAGGCGCGCGCCTCCCGGCACACCTTGTCATCACCACTGACCATGACCACGGGGACCCCATGATCACCCGCGATTCCCGCTTCGATGGCGATTTCCCCGCACTTGCGGCCGTTGATCCAGAAATTCTGCCAGGTCTTGGAACTCATGGTGTGTTCCAGAATCGCCTCCGGGGTTCCAGCCATGGCATGGTAGCCCAACAGGATGACCCCGTCGAAGTCACCAAGCGCAGGCATACGCTCCCGCGCCAGGGCACCCATGATGTATTCCGCCCGGGCATCCAGGTCATTCCAAAGGAAGTTTAAACCCTTATGATGTCCGTCCCTGACCACGACTTTCCGCGCCCCGCCCGCGAAGCAGCCCTCGACACAGGCGTTCACCTCCTGCGTCAGGAACGATTGCCCCTCCTGGTAGCGTCCGCCATCAGGGAGCACCTGTTCCGCTCGGCAAACACCGCTGATCCCCTCCATATCCGTCATCACAAAAATATTCATGCCTCACTCCTCACGTCTCACGTTTCACGTTTAACGCCTCACGCCTCACTCCTTCACCACCCGGCCATCCGCATCCACTCGGTGTGTGATCACCAACCGTCCCCCGCACAGGGCCACGATATCGTCCATGTCGCCCGCCGCCAGAAGGCCTGGCACATACGCCGCCCTCGCCGTTGTGTTCAGCGCCGCCAGCAGGTGGTCACGGAAGCACCCAGGAAGATAGCGCACCGATGCCCGCGGCAGCAGTTCCGCCGGTGCCAGCGCACAGGCAATCGCCACCGGCACACTCCACTCGCCCTCCCCCGCCAGTTCGCCCACTTTCCCGCGATGGTCTTCCAGGAAATCCAGGATCTGGCGCACCCGCAAGCCCGCCACACTCCGCCCGAAATCAAGCAGGCCGCGAAACTCGCCAGCCTCGGCAGACCGGTGGAGCGCCCCCTGCCCCGGTCCCCAGTAGTCCGCCGGCTTGTCATCCCGCCAGGCCATGAGCCCCAGTTCACCCGGACGCGACGCACATACGCCGGTGACATGGACCGTGTCCGCCACCTCGCCCGTGAACGCATAGGGCACCGGAGCCCGCTGCCAGTCCGCGAGGCCGAGCAAGGCCGCAAGCCTTTCCCGGGAAAGCCCCGCCGGCTCCGGCGCGAGACGGGCAATCTGCTCCTGTAGCGTCACCTGTGGCCGGTCACGGACCAGGAACCCGGAGGGCACGCACCAGGTCTCCTTTTCCGGGAGCGTCCTGACGCGGTTCCAGGCATTCCGGTCGGCGCCGGGCAGTCCGAAATTCGCGGCCAGGAAAGCATACACAGCCTCGGTCATCGGATGCGTGTAGCCATGCACATCGTCAATGGCAAAATAGCCGGCGGCCTGCGGAGCACCCGCCAGCTCGTAGAGGCGGCGGAGCGTGGCCACACTGCGGGCCGTATCCTCGAAGCCTTTTTCCCTGACGATCATGGCCGGCCTGGGAACCAGCGAGGCCAGCAGATCCACCGCCGCCACCCCCCGCAAGCCCGCTTCCGGGCGATGCTGTTCCGCATCGCCCGCACCCTCGCCAGCATTCTCCCCTCCGATGATACAAACGGGAACACAAAACGCCGCCTCGTCAAGGACTGTTGCAGCCAGGACCGAGACCGTCCCGCCCCCCGACGCGCCGGTAAAGCCGATGCGTGAGCGGTTGACAAACGGGAATGACGCCAGAAACTCGAACGCCCGTGCCGCTTCGGCAATAAAGAACCGGCACGGCGGGATGCCAGCCAGCGCCGCCAGCGCCCCCGTGTGGTTGTGTTCGTCGGTGGGACTCTTACCGGTCGCCGACAGGCCGGTAAGCCGGCTGATGTACTCGCGGCGCTCCCCGACCCCCGCATGGTCATAGACCAGCACCGGGATGCCGTGCAGCGCCATGAAGCCCGCCATCTGCTGATGATCCTTGTTCGACTTGCCCTCATGCCAGTGCCCGAGCGGCGCGCAAATGGCCAACCCGAGGGGGTTGACCCTGGCCGGCACATAGAGATTGGAACTGGTCAGTGTGCCGGGCAACGTCTCGAACACCCATTTCTCAACGCGGTAGCCGTCCCGCTCGACAACCCCGGTCCTTTCCGGCTGGCAGGACGCCACCGGCAGCGGCAACGGGCCTACCGCCCCGCGAAACCAGGCGCGCAGATCGGCGGCCCACGCGCGCACTCCATCCGCCGATGTCACCTTCGCCAGGGCTGCCTGCCGCCGCGTCTGGGCGTCCGACTCCAGTTTTTCAATCCATTGCTGGTACGCCGCCTGCAGCTCAACCACCGTTTTTTCCTGCTCCTTCATGTCAGGACCCACTCTCTACATTCAGACAAACATGCATTCTGTAACCGCTGTCGTGAAGTCATGGTTGTCATACTACGGTATGCAAACAAAAATGAAAAGGGAAACACCGTGCAG
>JBIKMI010000366.1:0-2577 GCA_044359285.1 Kiritimatiellia bacterium | reverse complement strand
GAAGGCGGGAGCGGCGAATACGCCGCTCCCGCATGATAATTATTGGAATTCAACTCCATCGTATTTGCGCCGCAGGCAAAACCATTTCTTCCTTCGCGGTCTTCGCGTGCTTCTGTTCAAATTCTTACCCCGCCGATCTCAAGACATTGTGTAGACAGAAGAATTTTGTCCTACGACCCAGGTTTTGATTACTGCAATATTTCTGTGGCCTATTCCCTCCGATATATGCAATGTTATCTCACAGATGGCGTGCCATAACGGTATGCCGATAAACTTGAAGGAGATATAGAATGGCAAAAGCAATGACGAAGAGTCAGATTGTGGCGAGCGTGGCGGAAGCGACTGAAATGACCAAGAAGCAGGCCGGGGAAGTGATTGAGGCCTTGGTCGCTTTGGCGTACAAGAATGCCAAGAACAGCTTCACGCTTCCCGGACTGGGCAAGCTGGTGCTGGTGAACCGCAAGGCGCGCATGGGCCGCAATCCCGCGACCGGCGAGACGATCAAGATCAAGGCCAAGCGCGTGGTGAAGTTCCGCGTCGCCAAGGCGTGTAAGGATGCGATCCTGGGCTAATTGGCTTTAGGATATGAAGGGCCGCTACCGCAAGGGAGCGGCCTTTTTTATTGCCGGCCCTTGAAGCCCTCTCCTGAGCTCATATGCGCCCCCGGCGGACGTGGTGAAGGAGTGGCTTGATGAAATGTCGTGTGTGGAAACGTGAAGAATATTGACTCGTTTAAGATGAAGACCCTGCCCATATTCGAGATTGAGCCTGAACTGGTACAGGCCTGCGCCCAACGTGATACCCGGCTGGTGATACAGGCTCCGACGGGATCGGGTAAATCCACCCAGATCCCGCAGATGCTGCTGGACCGCGGGCTGGTTCCGGCGGGGCAGCAGATTGTCATTCTCCAGCCCCGGCGCTTGGCGGCCAGGCTGCTGGCCACCCGGGTGGCCACGGAGCGGAACTCGGCCATCGGCCGGGAAGTGGGGTACCAGGTCCGGTTCGAGAACAAGATCAGTTCCGGCACCCGGATCGTTTTTGTCACGGAGGGCATCTTGCTGCGGCGCCTGATCAGTGACCCGCACCTCACCAACGTGGGCGCGATCATTTTCGACGAATTCCATGAACGGCACCTGTTCGGGGATATCACGTTGGCGCGTGCCCTCCAGTTGCAGAAAAACCTGCGTCCCGATCTGAAACTGATCGTGATGTCGGCCACCCTGGATAAAACCGCCCTGGAGCCGTATCTGGCGCCCTGCACGGTCTTGCGCTCGGAAGGGCGCATGTACCCGGTCCGCATCGACTACCTGCCCAGGCCGGTCGATAGCGCGCGGGTCCCGATCTGGGAAACCGCGGCTACGGAAACCGCACGGTTACTGGATCAGGAACGGTCCGGCGATATCCTGGTGTTTATGCCGGGCTCCTATGAGATTCAGAGGACGATCCAGGCCTTGAATGCAAAACCCGAAACCCGGGGCTGTTCCATTTGCCCCTTGCATGGGGAGTTGGCGCCGCGGGATCAGGATGCCGCCGTGGCACCCGGCGAGCGCCGCAAGATCATTGTCTCGACCAATGTGGCGGAAACCTCGCTGACCATTGAAGGGGTGCGATTGGTGGTGGATGCGGGCTTGGCCCGTGTGGCGCGGTTTGATCCCTATCGCGGCATTGACACCTTGTGGATCGAAAAAATCAGTCAGGCATCGGCCGATCAACGGGCCGGCCGCGCCGGACGTATGGCGCCCGGCGTCTGTGTGCGGCTTTGGACTGAGTACGAACACCGTGAGCGAGCCCCTCGCGAAATCCCGGAAATCCGCCGGGTGGATCTGGCGGAAACCCTGCTGATGCTGAAAGCCTCCGGTTGTCCCGACGCTCGGACCTTTCCCTGGTTCGAGCCGCCGGAAGACCGGACGGTGACGCGGGCGGAGACCCTGTTGCGGGATCTTGGTGCGGCGGATGAAAAAACCGGGATCATTACGGAGGTCGGCCGGGGCATGTTGGCCTTCCCGCTCCATCCCCGCTATGCGCGCATGTTGATGGCGGCGGAGGCGGTCGGCCGGGTCCGGACCGTGGCCCTGATTGCGGCGATGACGCAGGAGCGCGGACTTTTAGTCAAGCGGACGGACTCGCAGGTTGAAGAGCAGCGCGACCGGCGGCTGGGCGACGAAGTGATGTCTGATTTCTTCCAGCTGATGCGGGCTTGGAGCGAGGCCGAAGCACATGATTTCAATGTGGACTACTGCCGCAGCCTGGGCATTCACGCCGGGGTGGCGCGCCAGGCGGGGCGGCTCTATGAGATGTTTTGCCGGATTGCCGAAGGCCAGGGTCTGTCCCTGGAACGTGAGATTGCGGCTGATGATGATGTCCGCCGTTGCGTGTTGGCCGGGTTTGCCGATCAGGTGGCGCGCCGGTTGGATGGGGGGACCCTGCGTTGTGAGCTGGTGCATGGCCGGCGCGGCGTATTGGAGCGGGGTTCGGTCGTGCGGAAAAGTGCTTTCGTCGTGGCGGCGGAAGTCCGCGAGGTTGAAAGCGGATTTGCCAAGAAGCCGGCAGCCATTGGCGCCAAGGGCGACATGGATG
>JBIKMI010000365.1:0-2579 GCA_044359285.1 Kiritimatiellia bacterium | reverse complement strand
CGATTTCCCGGGCGTCGGGAAATAAATGGCCATAGCGGATAAAAAAGGCGGCAAGCCGGGTCATGCTGAAGATTAACAGGAGGAGGAACGAGAAAACCATGCCCATCCCAAGCATCATTAGCACAAATCCTTGTCCTATAAGTGTGTCCATAAAATTTCCCAATAAAGATGCAAAAATAAAACAGGGAACTCTATATTCGGTATTCACGTTTATGGCTAGATAAATTGGGTCAGGAGTCCGCTTTTTTTGAAAGGACCTCCCTTAATAGTTATTTGACATAATGCGCATATATGCATAAGCTCACTGCTATGAATTATCAACAGGCGAAAGTACGGGCAGACATCCTGAAGGCGCTGGCACATCCGGTTCGCATCCTGATCGTCAGCGCGCTCACGGACGGTGACCAATGTGTGTGTGAGTTGAACACGCTGGCGGAAATCGATCAATCGGGCCTATCTCGGCATCTGGCGAACCTCAGGAAGGCGGGGATCGTGAGCGACCGGCGGGAGGGGATGAAGGTGTTTTACCATCTGGAAACGCCGTGTATCCTCAAGGCCTTTGAGTGCGCCGTGGATGTCGTCAGGGCCGATGCCAAACGCCGTCATGAACACTTGACCGGAGTCTAGTATGAATGCGGAGCCTAAAATCAAAAACGGGATAATACTGGCCCTCAAGGGGGCGGGACTGCTCCTGCTCTGGGGCGTGGTTTACTGGAATCTGGAGCCACTGTCGATCTGGTTGACGTACGGAGTGATGGGCTTGCCGCAAGAGCATCATTTCAGCACCGCGCTTCAGTTCTTTGTATTTGAAACCCCCAAGGTGCTGATGCTACTGGCCTTGATTGTCTTCGTGGTGGGCATCATCCGGTCGTTCTTTACTCCCGAACGGACGCGCCGGATTCTGGCGGGAAAAAGCGAAGCGGTGGGGAATATCCTGGCGGCGTTGTTGGGTATTGTGACGCCGTTCTGCTCCTGCTCGGCCGTGCCGCTCTTTATCGGTTTTGTGACTGCCGGGATCCCGCTGGGGGTGACCCTGTCATTCCTGATCTCAGCCCCGATGGTGAACGAAATCGCATTGGTTCTGCTGTTCGGTATGTTCGGCTGGAAGGTGGCGGCCATCTATCTGGGAATGGGTCTGACCATTGCCATGGTCGCCGGCTGGGTCATCGGGCGGATGAAGATGGAGCGCCACGTCGAGGACTGGGTTTACGCCACCGGTCCAACGGCAGGTCTGGAAGAGGAGAAACTTGATTTTGCCGCCCGGATCCAACTTGGACGTGAGGCCGTGCGGGATATTGTCGGTAAAGTGTGGCTCTATGTGATGATCGGGATTGCCGTGGGCGCAGGCATTCATGGGTATGTGCCCGCCAATGCGATGGCGTCATTCATGGGAAAAGGCGCCTGGTGGAGCGTTCCGCTTTCGGTGCTCATCGGCGTGCCGATGTATTCCAACGCTGCGGGTATCATTCCTGTGGTGCAGGCCTTGTTAGGCAAAGGGGCGGCGCTGGGCACGGTTCTGGCATTCATGATGGCGGTGATCGCGCTTTCCCTGCCGGAGGCGATCATCCTGCGTAAAGTGCTTAAACCCCGATTGCTCGCCACGTTTTTCGGCGTGGTGGCGATGGGGATCATGATGGTCGGCTATTTGTTCAATGCCATCATGTAGCTGGACAAGAAGAAGGTTTTTCGTGCGAAGCCACGAAGATATGAAGGATCAGAAGGAGTAATAAAATGAAGAAAATCCAAATACTGGGAACGGGCTGCGTGAAGTGCAAGACGTTACTGGGCAATGCGGAACTGGCGGTCAAGGCGATGGGCCTCGAAGCCACCATCGAGAAGGTGGAAAAGATCCAGGATATTATGAAATTCGGCGTGATGACCACTCCGGCGCTGGTAGTAGATGGCGTCGTGAAGAGCGCTGGCAAGGTGTTGAGCGCTGAGGACATCAGGAAGTTTTTAACAACCGAAGGAGGGGTATGACGGCCAATATTGATGAGAAGCATGAGGGTGAGACCTGTGGGTGTGGCGCCGGAAGTTGTTGCAGCGGGCCGGGTAAATGGATTTGGATCATTTTGGCGCTGGCCGTGGCCGGGGTGTTGGTTGTGAAAAATGCCGGTAAAAAGGAATCCGCGTCCACTCCTGCGGCGAGCCTGGGTGCCACTGGTCTTGAAGCGACCAGTACCAACGCTGGAACGCAGGGGAAAACATTGCCCCGGTTGGTTGATCTGGGGGCGGGGAAATGCATCCCCTGTAAAATGATGGCGCCTATTCTGGACGACCTCAAGAAGACGTTTGCGGGCAAATTGGAGGTGCAATTTATTGACGTTTGGGAAAACCCGGAGGCGGGTAAGAAGTACGGGGTCAATGTGATTCCGACACAAATCTTCTGTGACGCGCAAGGCAAGGAATTGTTCCGGCATGAGGGGTTTATGGGCAAGGAGGACATTCTGGCGAAGTGGAAAGAATTGGGCGTTAGTTTGAATCTGTAAAAAGGTGGAATAAGCCCCTCACCCTAGCCCTCTCCCTCGAGGGGAGAGGGAAAAGCGCAATTGTCTTCACCCTTTCCCTCGAGGGGAGAG
>JBIKMI010000295.1:0-3543 GCA_044359285.1 Kiritimatiellia bacterium | reverse complement strand
GAAGCCGCGCTGCGGGTCACCAATACCGTCGACGCCCTGAAATACTATCAGCGCATCCTGGAGAAGTATCCCCGCAACCGCGTCTACCCCGATGCCCTCAGCCGGACCGCCTATGTGCTGACCCTGCAGGGCGATTTCACCAATGCCATTCCCCTCCTGACCAATTATATCGCCCAGATCGTGGCGGGTCCCGAAATGGTCAGCTCACGCCTGCGCCTCGCGGACGCCTATCGCTCCTCGGATATGCTCATCCCGGCCTTGAACGAATATGCGCGCCTGATCAAGATGATCAGCCAGGAGGGGGCCAAGTATTCCGAGACCCCCGAAGATGCAGTGCGGGTGAAGCGGTCGTACGAGCATGCCCTCTATTCACGGGCCCAGTGCTACTCGCGGTTGCGCGAGCCCACCAACCAGATGGCCGTCTACCAGCAGAAGGCGATAGAAGGCTATGCCTCATTTTTGAAGGAGTTCCCGAAGTCCGATCTGGCCCCGGCGGCCCTGGGCGCCCAGGGCACCCTGCACTATCTGCTCAACCAGTCGGATGAGGCCGGCAAATGTTTCGACCGGCTGGTGAAGGAGTACCCCGAAAGTGATCAGGCTAAAAATACCGTCTTTGTCCGCGCTGATGCCTTGATGGCAATGGGCGAGAAGGAGAAGGCGGTCAAGGTTTATGCCGAGATGCTGAAGAACACGAAGGCCTTTAATCCCGGCCAGTTCCTCCGCGCCAGCCGCGTCCTGCTGGAGGCGAAGGAGTATGAAGTGGCCAAGGGCCTGTTTGCCGAGGCCATGAAGTCGCCCGAGCCCGGCGTGCTGCAGGCCGCCACGGTGGGCTATGCGCAGGCACTGGGCGGGGTCCGCGAGTATGAGGCCGCGGTCAGCGTCTGCACCAACTTCCTCGCCAAGAACCCCAAGTCCGGCTATGTCATTGAGGTCAATCTGGCGCTCAGCCGGGCCTATGCCGAGCTGGGCCGCAAAGCCATGCCGGACCTGAAGGCGGCCAAACCGTATTTCGATAAATCTTATAGCGCGATGGGGAAGGTCCGCCAATACGCGAGGCAGCCCGAAATGCTGGTCAGTGCCGACTACGAAATGGCCCTTATCCAGATCATGCAGGATGAGAAATTGCCGGCCATGGCCTCCTTTGTCAAGATTCTGGATTTTGCGGATTACTCCAACATCAATGTGCGGCCGATCGTGGAGAATGCCTTTGAAGCGGCCCTGCCGCTGATGAAGGAACTGGGCCGGTACAAGGACATGATCGAGGCCTGTGAGACCTATTTGAAACAGTTCCCGCAGGGGCGGCTTGTGAACAAGGCGCGGCAGGGGCGGGATGACGCAAAAACCAGATTGTCAACCGGACGATAAGAGGATCAGGACAGCATGAGCCAAAACAGCATACTGATTTGGGTGGTGACCGCCGCGGTGATTCTCGGGTGTCCCGGCGCCGGGCGCGCTGATAAAATTATCAAGACCGACGGAAGTGAATTTTCGGGGCTTAAAATCAAGTGGTTTGGCAGCCGGAAAGAGTATCAGGTCGATCAGGCGGATGGGTCCATGCTGACCATCCCTGCCGATGAGGTGAGATCCGTGCAGATCGCCAAGCCGGCCGAATTCGACAAGGCCGTGCAGGCGTGTACCGCCAAGCAGTACGAGGTGGCCATTCCGATCCTGGAGGAAATCATCAGCCGCTATAAACGGCTCCAATGGGACGGGCTCGCCAGCGAGTTGCTGGCCAAGGCGTATCTGGGCAAGGGCGATTTCAAAAAAGCCACCCAGGTGCTGAGCGGGCTCATGGAGGGGACGGCCAGAAACCTGGTGACGGATGACCAGTATAACCTGTATTGGACCGCCCTGGCCGGGGCCCAGATGAATGCCGTGCTCAAGCAGAGCCTGACCGAGGCGATTGCCGGGGAGTCCCGTCCGCTGGTGGCCTTTGCATTGATCAAGCGTGGGGATATGAGCAAGGCCGATGGCAAACGGGATGATGCCGCCATGGACTATCTCCGCTCGATCCTGATGTATGCCGATGTCGTGGCTGCCCAGCCTGAAGCCCTCTCCAAGGCCGCCCAGCTATTTGATGATATGCGCGACCCCCGTGCGGAAGATTTGAAGAAGCGGTTGAGAGCGAATTATCCCGACAGCCCTTATGCAAGGAAGCTGGGCGGGTGAGTGTGATGTTCAAGGTGTGAAATAAACGTATCCAAGGAGAATGGCATGATGAAAAAGGCAGTATGGCTCGGGCTGGCAATGGCGGTGTTCTGTGTGTTGGGTTCGGCGCAGTGGGTGAAGGCCCAGGCAGCGCCAGCGGGCGGGGATGCGGCCCCGGCGGGTGGACTCGTTGTTGAAGAAGGGGCCACGGCGGCGCCGGCCCATGGCGATGGCGGTTTCCTTGAAATCGTTACAAAGGCGGGCTGGTTCGGAATGGTCATCTGGGCCATGTTGATCGTCTGTTCCATCATCAGTGTGGCCCTGATCGTCGACTCTTTCGTCAATATCAAGGACGTCAAGATCATGCCTCCGGATCTGATCGCCAACGTGCGTTCGTCCATGGAACAGGGCGATCTCCTGAAGGCCATTGGCCACTGCGACAGTTCGCCCGGCGCGCTGGCGAACATTCTCAAGGCGGGGTTTGCCCAGGTTGAGGAAGGGTACGAAGTCGTGCAGGACGCCATCGGCGTGGCCGCGGATCTGGAGAGCGAGAAGCTGCTCAGCCGTGTTACCTACCTGAGCGTGATCTCGAACACTACCCCCATGCTGGGACTGATTGGTACCGTGCAGGGCATGATCATGGCCTTCTATACCATGGGAACCATGGAGGCCGGTGCCGCCCAGCAGTCGATGCTGGCCGTGAATATTTCCCACGGGTTGTGGGCCACCGCCATCGGACTGGGTACCGCGGTGCCGGCCACGATCTTCTTCTACTACTTCAAGAATCGCGCCATGAACAGCATCCTGCGGATGGAAGCCCTGACCCTGGACCTGATCAAGGCCCTGCGTAACGTCGAAGTCGTGGCGGAGTAAACCCGCATTGGAGTTACAGATCCCATGCGCGAGAAAAAAGAAGAAGAATATTTAAGCGGGAACCTGACGGCCATGATTGACGTGGTCTTCCAGTTGATCATTTTCTTCGTGTGTACCTCCAATTTGCAGGAGAGTGCCACGGATGACCGGATCAAACTGGCCTCGGCGCCCAACGGCGTCGTGGAAAAGAAGAAGGATCCCCGGGCGGTCAAGGTCTATGTGAGTGACAAGGGCGCCCTCTCGATCGGCCGGACGCCGACGAATCCGAAGGAGTTGACCATGATTTTGAACAAGGCACGGGCTGATGCGCGCGGCGCGGACGTTCCGGTGCTGATCATGGCTGATTACCGGGCCAAGCACGGGGCCGTCAAGAAGGCCATGGATGCCTGTACGGATGCCAAAATCTGGAAGATCAAATTCACCGCACTCAAGGAACGCGCCGAAAAAGTCTAGTCGGCCGGAGGATGGGTTCTTATGGGCAGAAAACGAAGAAAAAATTCATTTCAGGCGGGTGAACTTAAC
>JBIKMI010000166.1:0-6292 GCA_044359285.1 Kiritimatiellia bacterium | reverse complement strand
TCGACGTGGCCTTCCAGTTGCTGGCGTTCTTCATCCTGACGGCCAAACCCGTGGATGTGGTCACCAACCTGGACGTCTTCCGTCCCATGGCCGAGAAAGCCTCCCAGGATCAGTCGCCGGCCAAGGTGATCCGGGTGACGGTTTTCCCGGATGGCTTTACCATCAATGACCGGGCCGTGGATACCCGCGGCCTGACTACGTTGCTGGGCAAGTTGGCAGATCTGGATAAGACCCAGACGGTGCTGATTCAGTGTCTGAACGAGTCGCCGCATGGTAAATTGATCGAATTGCTGGACCTGTGCGCCAAACTCAAGTTGACCAACCTCTCGGTGGTCAGCTCCGGTGGGGCTTGATCAATTTTTTTGTAATATTTTGAGGATGGCGCGTAATAAGGGGTAGGAGACCTATAGCATGGATGCCGTAGAACTAAAAAGACTGATCAAGCAACACGTCTGGGGCCCCGTCGGATCTGTGTTCTTTCACGTGATCATTGTGACGATGCTTCTGGTTTTTGCAGTTGCTCCGCCCCCTCTGCCCCCGCCCGAGGTCGAAGTCAATATGATGGAGACCAAGGCGGATGTGCTCGAAGAGGTGCTGAAAACCGAGATTGAAAAGGTGGAAAGACCGCCGGTTCAGGATGATGTCACCGTGGAAACCCCGACTGATGCGACGGTAAGCACCATGGATGTGCCCTCCGATGCACCGGGCTCCGGGGCGGGTGATTCCGCCGGGTCCGGGATCGGTAGCGGCGATCCAAGTATGGCGGCCGGGTTCGAAGTGGCCATGGCCAAGAGCCCCCTGGTAATGAAGGGGTTGTATTCCAACCGTACCTCGGGTGGTCGTAAGGGGGCCTTGAGCGCCTTTGGCGGAACAAAACGCGGCGAGGACACCGTGATGCGGGCGTTGCGCTGGTTCAAGGCCAAGCAGGACGAAGATGGTTCGTGGGCAAAAACCGATAGTAACCCGATTGCCTTTACCGGCCTGGCTTTGCTGGCTTTTCTCGCCCACGGCGAAACGCCTTCCTCTCCGGAATTCGGGCAGACCGTTGAAAAGGCGATGAAGTATCTTGTGTCCAAGCAGAAGCCAAATGGGATGATTGGTGCGGCTGGGTATGAGCACGCCATTTGTACCTACGCCCTCAGCGAGGGGTTCGGCTTGACCAAGATTATGGCACTCAAGGATGCGATGGACAAGGGGATCGCTATTATTGTCGATGGCCAGCAGCCGAATGGTGGTTATGATTATGGCTATAGAAAAACGGAACGTTGGGATTTATCAGTGGCGGGCTGGCAATTCCAGGCGCTGAAGGCCGCCAAGATGGCCGGCTGCAGCCATTCCGGGCTTGATGATGCCATTAAGAAGGGGATGTCATTCCTGACCGATATTGCCTATGATCCGGGGAGGGGTGGCTTTGGGTATTCTTCACCTGCCTCTAGCCCCAGTATGACGTCAGCGGGGGCCTTGTGTCTGCAGCTGATGGGGAAACCTAATGCTCCGCAAGTGCGGACCGCCTTGAAATTTATTGAAGAGATGCAGATTGACTGGGCGCCAGCTGTGCCTAGCACTCCCGGGGAAAAGGTGAAGGCTGGTAATAAAGCTGTTTACACCTGGTATTATGCTACGCAGGCGAAGTTCCAGAAGGGTGGCAAGGACTGGGATTCCTGGAATCAGCGCTTCACCAGGGCGCTCGTCCAGGGTCAGATTGTGGAAGGGCCGTTAGGCCATTGGGAGGGCGGCGATCATGGTGGCGCCGTTTACACGACCGCCCTCTGTTGCCTCATGCTCGAAGTCTATTATCGTTACCTGCCGACCTTCAAGCATGTCGCCAGTGAAGCGGAACCCACTCCGGCCGCCAGGTCGGACGACGTGGTCGTGGATGTGATTTGAACCGCATGAGCGAGGGCGGGCACATACGGCTGCTTCCTACCGACGTTGCGAATAAGATCGCGGCAGGCGAAGTGGTCGAACGGCCCGCCTCGATCCTCAAGGAAATCATCGAAAATGCCGTCGATGCCGGAGCCTCCCAGATTGACGTGGAGGTTATCTCCGGCGGGACCCGCCTCGTCTCGGTCGCCGATAACGGCTCCGGCATGAATCGCGATGATGCCCTGCTCTCCATCGAGCGGCATGCCACCAGTAAAATCTATACTGCGGCGGATATCGAACACATTCACACGCTCGGCTTCCGCGGTGAAGCGCTGGCCGCCATCTCCTCGGTCGCCCGGTTCCGCCTCCAGACCCGCCGGCATGATGACCTGGCGGGAACGGAATTGGTTGTGACCGGCGGGAAACTGCTGGATGTGAAGGAGGCCGGCGGCCCGCCGGGCACCCTGATCGAGGTGCGTGACCTTTTTTTCAATATCCCGGTGCGCCGGAAATTTTTGAGGTCACCCCAGACCGAGACCGTCCATGTGCGGCAGATGTTCCTGCTGCAGGCCCTGGCCTGGCCGGCGGTGGGCATGAACTTGACCCTGGATGGCCGGCGCTCGTGGTCCCTCGCCGCCGGTGCCTCGCCGATGGAGCGGATCCGCGAACTGTTCGGCAAGGAGATCGTGGCGAAATTATGCGCGATCGATAAAACGGGCGGGGAGGTCAGACTCTCGGGATTTGTCAGTTTGCCGGAGTTGACCCGCGGCGACCGCACCGAGCAGTACGTCTTCGTGAATGGCCGGCCGGCCACCGCGCCGGTGGTCAGCTATGCCATCAACGAGGCCTTTCACGCCCTGATTGCCGATGGACGCCATCCTTATGTCTTTTTATATGTGGAAATGGATCCCGAGTTGGTCGATGTGAACGTGCACCCGACCAAGAAGGAGGTCCGCTTCCGGAACCCCTCCGAGGTGCGCGATGCCATTATCGGAACCATCCGCTCCGCGTTGTCCGGGGCGGGCTCGGCCTTTGTGGCCGGCCAGACTCCGGCCTTCGAGACGCCGGTAGTCCATGAACAACAGGTGGTGTTGCCCAGCCTTACGATTGATGACCTGCCGCCCTCCCGCGTGTTCTCCTATCCCCGGCTCCCGCCCATTGAACCCCGCCCTCCTGAGCTCCGGCCGGGTGAGGGGCGGGCCCCGGTGGCGTCAATAGGAGCGGTCATGCCGCCCCTGCAGAAGGGCCCCTGGACCTGGTGCCGGGTGATCGGCCAGATCGGCGGACTCTATGTCCTGCTCGAGACCGAGGATGGCTATGTGGTGATGGATCCCCATGCGGCCCATGAGCGGGTTCTGTTTGAGGAGATTCTCCACTCCTTTGAACAGGGCCATGTGGAAAGTCAGGGTCTGCTCCCGCCGGTGACCGTCGAACTCCAACCCCGCGATGCGATGAATGTGCGGAAGAATCTGGAGTTGATCAAGAAAATGGGCGCCGGAGTTTCAGAATTCGGGGGCGATACGTTTGTGGTGGATGCCCTGCCGCAGGGGATGGATGGCCTGAATATCCAGGAGTTGTTGATCGATATGGCCCGCCATCTGGAAACGCTGGGCGAGCGGGCCAGTCATACCCGGTGGCGCGAGGAGGCCATCGCCCAGGCCGCCTGCAAGGCCGCCGTCAAGGCCCGGGATCACCTGAGCCTGAGGGAAGTCGAGGAACTGGTCGTGGCACTGGCCTCCGCTGAAATGCCCTATACCTGCCCCCATGGCCGCCCGACCCTGATCTACACGTCATTCAAGGAATTGGCGCGGAAGTTCGGGAGGGAGTAGGGAGCGTTACGACACTCCCTCGCCCCGGCTCATGACGATCTTGCCCGTGCGGATCATTTCAATGATCTTGAACTTTTTAAGCATGCGGATGGCGGTATCAATTTTTTCCGTCTTCCCCGCAAACATCAGAATCATGGAGGTCTCGGTCATATCCAGGTTCTTGCAACCGAAGTGCTCGCCGATCTGGAGCAGCTCCGCCCGGTCGGCCGGGCTGACGGCTACCTTGACCATGACGAGTTCCTTGATGACGGCATTATCGCCGGTGTGATCCACACAGCGGAGCACGTCGATCAGTTTGCTGACCTGTTTGATGATCTGCTCCAGGCCGTCGGGATTGCCACTGGCCCCGATCGTCATACGGGAGAACTTCCCGTCCATGGCCGGGGAGACCACCAGCGATTCGATGTTGAAGCCCCGCCGGGAAAAACACTGCGCAATGCGCGCCAGTACGCCGGGATTGTTCGCCACATACACGCTCAACGTATGAATGGCCGCGCCACTGGTGGCGGGAGCCGTATTGATTGCACTCATAATCGGATGGGTTGTCATAGTGATACCTCAGGTGTGAAGGGTTATGGGGTGATGACTCAGGTGGAGCCGGTGGGCTTCTCCATTTTAGTTTTCGGGGCTTCCAAAATCATGTCCTCCACCGGGCGACCGGCCGGGACCATGGGATAGACGTTTTCGCTCTTTACGCACTCCACATTAATGACACAGGGTCCATCCTGATGCTCCATGGCCCGTTTCAGGATTTTACGGATATCGGCCGGCCGCTTCAGGGTCAGCCCCTTGGCACCCGGATAGGCATCCGCAAGCTTGGCAAAGTCGGGATTCCCTTCCAGATTGACGCCGCTTTCGCGGTCCTCATAAAACAGCTCCTGCCACTGCCGCACCATACCCAGGTAGTGGTTGTTCAAAACCAGGATTTTAATCGGCAACTTATGGATGCAGGCGGTCGCCAGTTCGCACAGCGTCATCTGGAACCCGCCATCGCCCACGATGGCCCAGACCTGTGAGTGGGGTTTGCCGAACTGGGCACCGATGGCGGAGGGGAAGCCGAAGCCCATGGTGCCGGCTCCACCGGAGCTGATCCAGGTGTCCGGCTGGTTGGTCTTGATAAACTGGGCCGCCCACATCTGGTGCTGCCCGACGTCGGTGGTGACAATGGCGTCCGGCGGAAGCATGGTGTTCAGTTCGGCCAGCACCTGCTGCATCTTCAGGCCACCCTGCATCTTGTATTTCAGCGGGTAGTGCTTCTTGTAGCCGTCCAGCCGGGCCAGCCAGGCCTTGGTGTCGAGGGGGGAGACATGCTTGATCAACTCCTCCACCACCGCACGGGCATCGCCCACACAGTAATGGTGGACTTTGATCATCTTGTTGATCTCGGCCCAGTCAATGTCAATGTGAATGCGGATGGCGTTTTTGCAGAACGTGGAAGCCTTGCCCGTGATGCGATCATCGTAGCGGGACCCGATCGACAGGATCAGGTCGCACTCTTCCAGGGCCTTGTTGGCATAGGCCGTGCCATGCATTCCCAGCATGCCGAGGGAGAGGGGATGATCCTCGGGAAACCCGCCCTTGCCCAGCAACGTGCTGGTGACGGGCGCCCCGAGATGTTCCGCCAGGGCTTTCACGGCCGGAACGGCGGAGGAGATCAGCACCCCGTGTCCGCAGAGGATCAGGGGGCGTACGGAGCGGTTCAGGGCGGCGGCGATGCCATGGATCTGCTGCACATCAATGGCCGCAGGCGCCCCGTAACCCGGAAGGTCCATTTCGCAGTCCAGCGGGGCGGTACAGGCGGCCGCACTGATATCCTTGGGGACATCAATAATCACCGGGCCCGGCCGGCCCGTGGTGGCAATATGAAACGCCTCGGTAATGATGCGCGGGATGTCGTTGGCGGATTTAACCAGATAGGAATGCTTGACCACCGGCATGGTCAGGCCGAACACATCCGCCTCCTGGAACGCGTCTTTCCCGAGCATGGGCGAAATGGTCTGCCCGGTGATGACGACCATGGGTACCGAGTCCATGTGCGCGGTCATGATGCCGGTGATCGTATTGGTGGCGCCGGGCCCGCTTGTGACCAGCACCACGCCAGGCTTGCCCGTGGCACGGGCATAGCCATCTGCCATGTGCGTGGCCCCCTGCTCGTGGCGCACCAAGACCATCTTGATCTTGGTCTTGGTGGTGATGAGCGCGTCGAAAATGGGAATGGCCGAGCCGCCCGGATAGCCCCAGATGAATTCGACCCCATTCTGCTCCAGGCACTTGATCAGAGCCTGGCCCCCGTCAAGGGAAGGGGGGACGGTACTGTTCGTGCTGCCGGGTGACTTTTTGGCCGTCTTTTTGCCTTTTTCTGCTGAACTTGTGGTTGTTCTCATAGTCATTCCTTTTCAAATATTCAAATTCAATGAACACATGGTATGTAAAAATGTTCTTTAATGCAATAAATTAATATTTTCGACATAACATTGGGTTAATGGTCGCGCGTAATCTTTCAAAAACCGCTATTATTATCGAATATGTTGTTATTTGCAACCCGTTCAGCAAGGTGATATTTTTACCGGATGTCGTTCAACGTCATGCGATGAGTA
>JBIKMI010000196.1:0-5495 GCA_044359285.1 Kiritimatiellia bacterium | reverse complement strand
TACAAACTGAAAGAATGCATTCATGTCAAAACCATTGACCTTTCCCCGTGATCATGGCTTCGGGAATCTGCCTGACTCGGAACTACTGAATCCCCGGGGCTATGCGCCTGTATTTTTACGTTCCGTATTGAAAACGGACGATGTCCGGGTGTTGTTCAGCCCTGCATCAACAGCTGAAGGTAATCTGGAGATCGTGCGCCAGGCTGCGTATCACTCGGTTGAGCTGGCCCTCTCACTCGGCATTACCGTCTCGCTTTTCAGTGGACCGGTGCGCCGCTTTGCCGCAGATCTCTGGCGGCAACAGCTGGAAGATGGCTTCCTGCATCACGGCATGCTGGGCGGCATGATGATCACCGAACCCGGTTGCGGAACCGATATCATGGCCTGCCAAACCCGATGCTTGAAGTCTCAGGCCGGTTACGAACTGACCGGCCAGAAACACTGGTCCGGCCTGACCGGGCTTGCGGATTACTGGTTGGTTCTGGCCAAGGATGAACCCGAAGGTAAAGACCGGCGATTCCCTTCACTGAACTTCTTCATCTGCCGCAGCAACCCTGAATCCTTCAAGGTCATCAAAACATATGGCTCTGCCGGCCTACGCTCGATCCCCTATGGCATCACCCAGATTAACGCCCGCGAGGGCGTCCTGGCGCCTCTGCTGGTCGGCGATCGCATCAAGCGTTTCCGTCAGATCCACGGCATTCTTCAACGAAGTCGCATTTCCATTACCGCCATCACCTGCGGAGCATCCCAGCGCATTGCCGCCGACGCCCTCGCGCACGTTGAAGCCCGGCACGTCTTCGGGCGTGCCCTGGCCGAGTATGGCCAGGTTCAAGCCCGCATCAGGGAGATCGTCGCAAGCCGGGATATTTCAGAGGCGTTGTTCCGACTCGCCTGTCGCAAAGCGACCCTTGCGGATACCACACCCGACGCGGAGATAGACGTCATGATTGCCAACGCTGTCAAGGTCGTTTGTACGGATCTGGCCTTCGCCTCCGCCACCTCAGCGTCCCAATTGCTGGGAGGCGACAGTTACCGCACCGACACCTATATTGGCCGCGCCACAGCGGACTTGCGTCCGTTCCGGATCTTTGAAGGCTCCAACGACGTCCTTTGTGAGGCGGTTTGGGCCGCCGTTGAGAAGGCCGCCACCAAAGGTGCCCCGGCCTTCCGCGCCATCATGGATACCACTTATCAACTGACAGGACAGAAACTGCCGAAATCTGCCGACCTTCTCACCCCCGGTGATGATCAGCATCTGCCGCAAGGTCTTCGCTGTTTGGGCGGTCGTATTTTGGCCAACGCCTTCTGCCTGCAATGGTCCCTGGAGCAGAGCCTTCCCCTAGCCTCCTGCCACCCTCTGCTAACCCGGATGAATCGCGACTTCTCTGCCATCGATGCCAATGGCTTGCAGGCAGGTTTAGTCGAATATTGAACAGTCCATAGTCAACGTTGGACATCGAGCGCAGGATCTATCTGGAGTCAGCCTGCACCTTGGCACGGGTCAATCCCGACAGAAAGATCAACGAGACAGCGGTACTGTCATCTGGAATAGCGGAACATTCCAATCGTGCGGCCACTTTTGCCCGCCACACCGCATGATCCGCACCCGGATCAGCCAGGTCAGACAATTCGGGCTGATCCCCCAATTCCCCCAATACAAAGGCGTGCCCCTTACCCGGCGCCTGCTCCTCGGTGGACCAGATCTCGCAAATTTCGGAGCGTTCCCCAAGGGCATCAGCCAGATTCAACATCACCACACGCAAGGCAGGGCCCGGACAACCTCTGGCCAGTTCCAAGCGGATCACAGCCCACAGGAGCTGGATTTGGCCAGTGGAGGAGAGTCCAAGCAGGGCTTCCGCCCGATCGGCGGGATCGGTCCAAGTCTTCCAGTACGCCAGTACCGTCTCCGAAGACAGGCGCTCTCCCAACCGCATCAGGGTTTTAAAGGCGGAGGCAGCAAGCCGGGGCGACTCACGATCCAACAGGGGGCGCAGGGCGGACACCACGTCACGTTCCTTGAGAAAACCCAGGGCGGTTATCGCTTCGCGCCTGAGCGGAGACACTGGATCAAGGGCCTCCCTGAGAACAAGTGGTGCGGCGGCGGGCAACGGATCTATACACAGGGAGCGGTATGCGCTAAACCGTTGCGCGATATCCGCCGAGTGAAGAAACTTCATCACTCTCGCGCGGCTGACGAAGGTTCCCCGGGCAAGGACATTCTCGAGATTGAACATCCGCGCATTCAGGGGATCCTTTGAATGGTCGACCTGATGCAGCCGGACCGCCGTCATCAGGTTGGCGGGATTGAGCACGGCAATATCACCCCAGGCATCGGCCCCGGGCCGGCGCAGCCGCTGGCTGACCCAACAGATCACCAGGCTGAATATGGCCCAGATCAGACAGGAATGGCTGTAGGGATGCCCCCCGGGAATCCCCGCCCGGGTGAGGCTCTTGGCCAGTTCCAGCACTCCCAACCCCACACCGGCCGCAAGCGTTGCCGTCAGCTGGAAAATCAACGATGTTTCGAGACGATGCGTTTCTCCCAACCGATCAATACTCAAGGCACTAAATACGGTGCCGGATACCGCAAGGCACAGCGCGGCCAGGATGAAAATGATGATGGCAGACACCGGCTGTATCGCCACGGGCAGGACCGTGTTCCAGGCCATAACCACACCACAGACGGCGAGGAGAACATGCGCGCCGAACTGGAGCGGGCGGAACCCGATGCTACGCCCGGCGATTCCCGCCACATGGGATCCCAGCAACATAGCCAGCATTCCGCCAATGGTCGTCATAAACACCACATCCGCCGATAGCTTCAGCACGACTTTCAGATAATTCAGCTGGAACCCGGCCGCCACTCCCATAGGCACGATAAAGAGCGAGAGCAACACCACTTCCCGACGATCAGGATCCCGCAGCACCGCCGGCACCGCGCCCAGCAAGGAAACCGGCGACCCTACGGGAAGCACACCTGTCGGAGGGAGCCGACGCAGGGGCTGTGAGGTAGCAAAATTAAAAATCATCCCGAGGACCAGAATGGCGAAATAGGCCCATTCCTGACTGGGGAACCAGGCGGACCGGTTCAAGATGACGGCCGTCAGCAAACTGATCACGATCGAACCGATGTGCCACCAGACAAACTGGAGAGAGACGACCTCCGCCACTTCCGCGGGCCGGCTGATCGCCTTGGTCACCACCTGTGAAGCACTGACTCCTATCGCCCTGACCGCCATGAACCCGTAGAAGACCAGGATCAACACCCATATCTTCGTCTGATTCCCCGTCAGGAACGGCAAAACCAGGTAGGCCATTCCCAGAATGCTGCGAAAGAACCAGGCCCGGAAGAACACCTGCGATGCATCCATCCCGCCACAAAGAAAGGGCGTGATCAGCACCACCACCCCGCAAAGATTCATCCCGGCATACAGCAAGCCGGTCTGGAAGTCATTGGCGCCATAGGCAAGAGCCAACAGGGTAATCACCGGCCCGATGGCGAGATTAGTGCCCAGCGGATTCAGTTTGGCAAAACGCAAAAAGGCCGCCTGCCCGGACAACTGGGATTGGCGGGTAATCAAGGCCATTGAACGGATATCCAGAAGGGTTTCATTTCAGAAACATCAGCAAATACAGGGTTCTGTGATCATGAAACGTTGCCTATGGGATGACAATGGAAATGGAACATGTTCTCAAAGTGGAGCGGGAGATGGGGATCGAACCCACGACGTTCAGCTTGGGAAGCTGACATTCTACCACTGAATTACTCCCGCACTCATAAAAACTGGAGAGACTCTATTCACCTCGCCCTGGTTTGTCCAGAATAGAATTAACATCCTTTTTGCATCCTTTTTGCATTGCCATCATTGTACTCACCATGCGACTATCCCCACCTTATTGACCGCCTTGATGTCGGAGCCCTGCACCTATGGATTAGTGTTCAGGGAATGGAAATAGAGTAAACGCTGGGGATTGATTATCATGACGAATAATAAAGAAGTGGACCAGGCACTGCCTGTCGAAAACGAACTCACGGCTTCCTTGAAAAATACAAGTGATGAATGGAGAAGCTGGCTGGTTTCAGCAGGAATTGGCCTCATCCTCGTGCTGGCGGTGATCCTCTACCGCACGCATAACGCCAACAACGAAGAGAAGGCGTCCCGGATGCTCGGAGAAGCCCGGAACGTGCAGGCCCTCCAGTCTATCCTCAGCCAGTATCCCAGCACCTCTGCCGCCAAGCTGGCCCTGTTGCAAATGGCCAAGGCGCAGTACGATAACCGTGATTTTGTGGCGGCCCAAGTCAACTATCAGGAGTTTCTGGCAAAAAACCCATCCCATCCCATGGCCGCCATGGCGGAACTGGGCAAAATCCACTGCACCGAAGCGCTGGGGAGCACCGAAGCGGCCCTGAACGCGTTTGGCCAGTTTGCGGCGAAAAACCCCGGTCATTTCCTGATGCCGGTGGCCGTCTTCGGCAAGGCACGCTGCCTGCAGGATTTAAAACGCTATGCGGAAGCCCGCACCACGTATGAGGATTTCATCGCCAGCAATCCCAAGAGCCCGTGGGGCGGCGATGTGAATGAAGCGCTCAAGCAGCTTGCCTCGGAAGCGCGGCCGGTCAGTGGGCAGTAAAACTTGATTATGCCTACTGCATACTGCCCTCTGTTAACTGTCTACTTACTTTTTCTCGACAAGGTCCTTTGAATCGGGCTTCGCAGCTTCATTACGGCCCTTCTTGAATTCCGAGAGGCTCTTGCCGAGGGAGCGTGCCAGATCAGGCAATTTGCGTGCGCCGAACAAAACGACAATCACCAGAAGAATAATCAACAGTTCAGGCCAGCCTAAATTCCGCATAATGCCATCCTTCCGTAGTCTTACCGGTCACGCGACATGGCGCGCCGGGTTTCGCGATCCGCATCCTTTTTGCGCAGCGTATCGCGCTTATCACCATCCTGCTTGCCCTTGCAAAGTCCCAATTCTACCTTGGCCCAGCGTTTATTGAAATACATTTTCAAGGGAACGAGCGTATAGCCATCCCGGGCGATTTTACTTTTGAGCTTATCGATTTCCTTGCGGTTCAACAGCAACGTGCGCGGGCGGGTCGGTTCATGATTGAATTGATTGCCACACTCATAGGGAGCGATGTGCACATCATTCAGCACCACACGCCCGGAGGCCAGAATGGTGGCATAGCCGCCGGTGAGGGTCACATTCCCCGCCCGGACGGACTTGACCTCGGTCCCCAGCAGTTCAATCCCGGCCTCAATGCGATCCACGACAAAGTAGTCGTGAAATGCCTTGCGATTGGTGGCGGTTTTATCCGCCTCTTTTTTATCCTTAGCGGCCGCCATGAGGCAGTTCCAGCTTAATGACTGGAAGCGGAACCCGGCGAAGAGGGATCGAAGAAACCGATCTCAGCGGTCAGTTTGCCCTCGATAATTTCGCGCAGGGCAATATCCACTTTCTCTTCATTCGGGGTCAAGGGCTTGAGA
>JBIKMI010000146.1:0-7223 GCA_044359285.1 Kiritimatiellia bacterium | reverse complement strand
GATTCGATTGAGGCAAAGGCGTCGAGGGCTTCAGCCAGTGCGCCCTCGTAATACTTGGCCAGTCCCCGGGCGAAGGTGTCCAGTATCTGCTGGTGTTCCGCCGCAAAGGCCGGCAGCATGGGTTCAAAGACACGCACGGGCTCCTTGCGGCCGACGACCTGAACCCGGGCGATTTCCCGCACCGCAATACGGTCATCAAGCTGGTCGCGGGTGTGGCTGGAAATCAGCAAGGAGGTCCCGAATTGCTTGTTAATCCCCTCCAGTCGCGCCGCCAGATTGCCGGCATCCCCCAGAAAGGTGTAGTTAAAGCGCTGCCGTGATCCCATATTACCGACCACGACCGGGCCGCTGTTAAGCCCGATGCGTTGATACAGCTCCGATCCGATCTGTTCCTTGTAGCCGGGATTGAGTTCAGTCAGCTTGGCCTGGCATTCCAGCGCGGTATGCACGGCCAGTTGCGCATGATCCTTCTGGGTAAGCGGGGCATTCCAGAAGGCGATGATGGCATCCCCTTCGTATTTGTCCACCGTCCCGCCATGACTGTAGATAATATCGGTCATGGCGGTTAGGTAGTTGTTGAGCAGGGCGGTCAGCTCTTGGGGATTCAAGTGCTCCGAGATGCTGGTGAACCCTCTGATATCCGAGAAGAAGATGGACAGCTCCCGCAGTTCACCCCCGAGTTTAAGCCGTTCCGGGTGTTGGACCAGTTCCTCGATCACGAGCGGGCTGAGGTATTGCTTGAAGGCGCCTTTGATGAACCGCTTCTGCTTGCCCTCGGTGGCATAATTCAGGGCCAGGGCCCCGATCAGGGCGGGGAATGTTGAGGTCAGGAGGAAGGCAACAGGGAGCCAGAATCCTTGAGTATAGGCGAAGCTTCCCAGAAGGATGGGGAGCGGAAGCAGGCAACCGAAGGTAAGGATATTTTGCCAGGCGTGGCGGCCGAGGCGGACCGCCACGGCTCCGCCGCATGCCAGGGCAAATGCCAGCAGGAGTGAGACCCATCCGGCGGCGTCGCGCATGAAATCGCCGGCCAGCAGATTGTCGAGAAATGTAGCGTGGATTTCAACGCCAGGGTAGGTGGAATCAAGCGGGGAGGGCCGGAGATCCTTCAGCCCCGGAGCCGTGAAGCCCAGGAAGACATAGGTGTCTTTGAATAAAGCAGGGTCAATGAGGGGGGGCTTGCCCTCTCTCATCAACAGTTCGGATTCAATGACGCCGGAGATGTTGACGGTTTTGTGTGTTTGTGAGTTGCCACGATAGCGCAGGATGGCCATTCCATCCTGGTCAAGGTGCATCCGGATATGACGGTGGTTGACCCCGAACCAGGCTTCACGCAGGAAGAGAGAGCGGTTCGTGGAGGGTACCAGGAAGGCACCCAGTCCCAAGGAGGGGACCACCTGGCCGTCAAAGAGGCTGAACGGGCGCAGCCGGCGATAAATACCGTCCTCATCTGGATTCCCGAAAACGGAGCCGAGGATGGCCGCATTGGTAGCCACCTCGGGGATGGGGAACATGGCGCGTGACATCTGGAAGGGATTGTTTTCAGGAGGATACCGATCCTTGAACCGGATTCCCGGCCGTGGGGTCGAGGTGGGCCAGTTGGTCGCGCTACCGGTCTCATTCCCGACAAATAAAGTCCCGACGAAGGAGGGGGTCAGCCGGATGGCTTCCCCGAGTGCGGCATCCTGGTCGCTCCGCTCGGAGGGTTCGCTAAATATAACATCAAAGGCGATGGCTTTGACCCCGGCTCGGCGGCAGAAGTCGAGGACAGGGGCATAAACTTCACGGGGCCAGGGCCATTCCCAGCCCTGATTTTTCCCCCAATCGAGGCTGTTTTGGTCGAGGAATATCAGTCTGATCTGGTCGGTGGTTGGTTCCGGGTGGGAGAACCAGCTGACTTCAAAATCCCAGAAGCGGTTTTCCCAGCGGTCAAAGGCCCTGAACTGCCAGAGAGCGCTCGCCAGCAACGCGGAAAGGATGCCAATTCCCAGCGCCTGCATGAGACGCTGGCGCAGCAGACCGGACGATTCTTTTTCCTCTGCTGGCACCTTACAGACCCCGCATGATATCGTTGAAACGGGCTTGTCGCGCCCCCACTTCGGTCGGGGCCGGGGGCGTTATGAGTTTCGCCAGTTCTTTGATCCGGTCGGCCGGCGCCGGATGGGTTTTGGCGAAGTCGATGCCACCGGGCTTGAGTTGCTTCTCCATCTGCTCGAGCATGGCAACCAATCCAGAAGGGGAATACCCCGCCCGCTGAAGAATGGTGACCGCCGACTTGTCTGCCTGGAATTCGTATTTACGCGCATATCCGCTGTTCACCATTTTTGAGGTGATATCGGAGATGGAGCCTTCAAACGCCTTGGTCAGTTCGGCGACATTACTGCCCGCCAGGTTTTTTGCACCCTCAGCCAAAAGGGTTGTGACGACGGCTGAATAGCGGCTCTTATCGATAGCCAGCATGCCGTGGTTCAATTCCACATGACCAATCTCATGGGCCAGAACCCCGGCCAGCGCCTCTTCGCTCTTGCAGCAACGCAACATGCCTCGCGAGACCAGGATGAGCCCGCCGGGCGCCGCAAAGGCGTTGATATCCGGTGTATCCATAACCAGGAAGTGATAGCCGCCGAAGGTTTCCGGCTTGTCGGAAAACATGGCCAGATACTGACCGACCGTATTCAGGTAGGTGGTGAGTGCCTTCTGGTCAAACGGCTTATTCTGCGAGAGGATTGTGGCCGCCACGGTGCGTCCGATGTAGTATTCCTGCTCAGGCGTCATGGATTCCGAAGCCTTGTCGATGGCGCCCGCGCTCTTGTTGATCGACTGGGCCTGATCGGTCGAGATCACTCCGGCCGACGCGGCAATGCCCGTGCTTACCTCGGAGATTTTCTCCAGGGTGCCGCAGCCGGCAACCAGGACACACAACGCGAATGCGATCAGATGGCGCGGGTTCATTTTTCACCTCCGGCGGACTGAAGCTTGCCCTCTTTGGCGAATGCCTGGAGATCGGAGATCGGGATCTTGATTTTTTCCATCTTGTCGACTGGGGCGAAATTTATCTCCTTATGGTTATCCTTGAATTGCTTCTCCACATCGGAGTTGAATCCCTTGCCTGCCAGCGCCATTTCTCCGCTGGAGGCAGTCGTCTGGGCGCCTGCCCCGGACTTCATGACAATGGTCTTCTTGGTGAGGGCCGAGTTGTGCAGCCAACCGGACTGGCCCGACACACTGACTTGCATCCAGGCGCCGTTTTGTGACTCCACCGACACTTTGGCCCCATAAGCGAGCGAGGTGACAATTTTGCCGAGATAGGAAGGCGACTCACGCAGATCCGCTTTGTTCACCTGAACACTCATGATGGCGGCCGTGGCGGCCATGGCTACCCCCGCCGAAAGCCCGAATATCCCTAGCGCCAGACAACAACGTTTTAAGTTCATATTCCATAACTCCTTTGTTTTTCACTATATCGTAGACGCCCCCCGCCTGCAAGCAGGTGTACAAGCTCTTTTCTCCGTGATAAGGTCGAAGGACCTATGAAAGTTGTGTTTTTGGCGGTCAATTGTTCCTACTCCCATACCAGTCTTGCCGCCTGGAGTCTTCGTGCCATGGTGGATGAGGCTGTCTACGATTGGTGCACCCTGGAGGTGACCATTAAAGATGCACCCCCCGCGATCTTGTCGGAGATCCTTGACGCTAAGCCGGATGTGGTCGCCGCCACACTCTATCTGTTTAACCATGACTTCGTCGCTGCCCTGCTTGCGTCGCTGCGTGTCGCGTTGCCGGATTGCCGCATCGTGGTGGGCGGACCGGAATGTCTGGGCCCCAATGACCGGCTGGCTGGCCGGTCCGGATTTGCCGATGTGGCCGTCCGGGGGGAAGGGGAATTGGCTTTGCCGGCCTTACTGGAATGCTGGCGGACAGGCTATTCATGGGTCCATATCCCTGGGCTTTGTGGCGTGGATGCCACGGGGGCTTATTGCGACCTGGGGACGGCGCCTGGTGTTGAGGACTTTGATGCGATTCCCGCCTTCTATCCGCGTGAGTTAAAGGGGTTTAAGAAACCATTCATCCAATTGGAGACTTCCCGTGGTTGCGGGAATGGTTGCCTGTTTTGCACCAGTCGGCATACCACCCGACGCATTCATTCACAGGATCGGGTACGTGCCGATTTGCAGGCCATTGCCGCGGCCGGGGTCAGGGATGTGCGGATTGTGGATCGGACATTCAACGAAGACCGCATGCGGGCCTTGATGCTGACCCGGCTGTTCCGCGATGAGTTCCCCATGCTCCGGTTTCACCTGGAAATTGAGCCAGCCCGGTTTAATCAGGAGTTGGCGGATGAGTTTGCCAAGGCCGGCTCCGGGCGCTTCCATCTTGAAGCGGGCATCCAGAGTTTAAATCCCGAAGTATGTGCGACCATCGAGCGGGGCGCGACGGTCAATCGGACCCTTGCGGGCCTGAAGCGTCTATGTCATTTGCAGGATATTGAAGTCCATGTGGATTTGATTGCTGGCCTTCCTGGCAGCAAGCTGTCTGACATGGTTGCTGATCTGGAGGCCGTCATGTTGTTCCGACCTGCCGAGATTCAGCTTGAGCGTTTGAAGTTGTTGCCCGGCACCCCGCTTGCCGGGGATCCGGCGCACTGGGGGCTGATCAGCAATCCTGCTCCGCCTTATCAAGTCACGCAAACATCTACCCTTTCCCCTGAAGAGTTGGGGCAGTCGGATCGGTTATCCAAACTGATCGACTGGTATTATAACGCGAAGCCACTTCACCTGATCTTGGCCGATGCGGTGGAGATTGATCCGTCATTTCTTGTCCGTTTTGAGGAATGGAGCAGGGGACGGATGGAGTTTAATATCCGGCCCAGTCTCGAGGCCAGGTTCCAGTCGTTGCATGCTTTTTTACTTACCTGCGATGGGACGCTGGCGGCGGTAGCAGAACGGTTATGTTATCGCTGGTTCCGGCTTGGGTTCAGTGCCAGAAACGGACTGTGTCCGGCCGTATTGTGGAAAAACGAAGTGCCGGCAGAGGCGGTGCTGGTGGAAGGCGATGCGGGCGCCAGAGTCTCACGGAAGTGGCTGGTTGAATTGCATCCACCGCACCTGTTTTGTTATGGCACAGGCGCTTGTGGTGAACGCTCCGTCGTGGCCGTCTATCGCTGCTAAGGCCTGGCATTACAGGTTTTTACGAGTGTGCCGCAGGAGGGCGGTCTCTTATACGGGTTCCGTCCCGACATCGCTACAGGCCTTTTCGAAGGCGGCACAGGCCGCGGCGTAGTCGTCGGTGGCGTCGGATGGACTGTCCGTTGTGCCCGTCTGCAGGGTTTTGTCGTAGGTGGCGCGGGCGGCTTTGTAGACCCGGGTGGCTTCCTCATAGGTCCTGGTGGCTGCGTCATAGGTATCGGTCGCCGCCTTGTGGGCGGCGGTCGCCGCGGCAAAAGCCGCTGCCGCATTTTTTTTGGCGTCCGTCAGCTTTGCCTTTTCAGTTTCGCTCATAACGCACCCCCGCTCGTAAGGCTTCCCTCGACCGGGCATGAGCGGCGGTGCAGGAAGCGGATACAGACCGGGGCTCCGATGAGGATGGCCTGTCCCGTGGGTTCCAACATGCCGGATCCCGGGTTGATGTGAAAAGTGAGGACGGTGTTTGAGTCCTGATTGGCAACCACGCAGAACTTACCCGTGGGCTCAATGTTGAAATTCCGGGGATTTTTGATTCCGGCATTCTGGAAGCCACTCAGGGTCAACCGCCCGGTGTCTGGATTGATATGGTAGATGACAATGGAGTCATGACCCCGGTTGGAGCCGTAAAGGAATTTCCCGCCGGGATGGATCCGTACTTCGGCGCCATCGCTCGCGCCCGTATATCCTTCCGGCAGCCTGGAGATGGTTTGAATTTCAGAAAGGCCGCCTGACCGTGAATCATACGCAAAGGCCATGATGGTGTTATCAAGTTCATTGATGAGATAGGCAAATTGGCCGGTGGGCCCGAATGAAAAATGGCGGGGGCCTGCTCCGGGTTTGATTGCGATTTGAGGCGGATCGTTCGGGTGAAGCTGGTGGGAATCGGGATCCAGCCGGTAGATCATGATTTTGTCGAGTCCAAGATCGGCCACATAGGCAAACCGGTTGTCAGGACTGAGGTTGACGCTATGAGCGTGCGGTTCATTCTGACGCTTCGGGTTCACGCTTGAGCCGGAGTGCTGGATGATGCTGGCCGGCTGGGCAAGGGACCCATCCGGGTTGATGGGAATGGAGGCCACGCTTCCGCCTGCGTAATTGGCGACCAACAGGGTTGATCCGTCACCGGAAATACAGATATGACACGGCCCATTCCCGCCAGAGGGCGAGGAGTTCAACAGGGTGAGGTTCCGGGTGGCCGGATCAATCGTAAAGGCGCTCACGGCACCAGGATTACGTTCGGTTACGGCGTAAATGAACTTTTTGTTGGGATGGATCTCGAGAAAGGTCGGATCCGTGGCCGGATAGGCGAGTTCTGGCGGGGAAAGCGCCCCGGTTTTTAAATCGAGTGTGGTGTGATAAATACCTTTAGCGCCATGGGGCTTGGTGTAGGTCCCTACATACACATCAAATTTATCGCGCCGAGTTGGAATGGCATGGCTCATCGTTGGCTATAGTTTCTATAGACTTGCTTCTTTCGTCAATAGAAACATCGTGCACCGACTGGCTTGTTTCAGCGACGGGTGTCTGGTACCCTGACTTCATTAAACCAGAAAAGGAGTATGCACATGGCCACGATTACGTTGAAAGGAACGAAGATAGAGACTGCGGGTTCATTGCCCAAGGTGGGCGACAAGGCGCCGGCTTTCAAGTTGACCGGGGGTGATCTGGCGGATGTTGGATTGCCGCAGTTTGCTGGCAAAAAGAAAGTCCTGAATATTGTGCCCAGTCTGGACACCGCGGTGTGTGCGTTGTCGGCAAAACGGTTCAATCAGGAAGTGGCGGCCCTGTCAGATACCGTAGTCATTAATATCTCTGCCGATCTGCCCTTTGCCCAAAAACGGTTCTGCGAGAGTCAGGGGCTTGGGAATGTCATCAATCTCTCTACGATGCGCTCGCCTGATTTTGGACGGGAGTATGGCGTGGTCATTACCACGGGTCCGTTGGCCGGATTGATGAGCCGGGCCGTTTTGGTTCTCGACAGGCAGGATCAGGTCGTTTATGCGGAGCAGGTGCCGGAGATCGCGCAGGAACCGGATTATGATG
>JBIKMI010000363.1:0-2622 GCA_044359285.1 Kiritimatiellia bacterium | reverse complement strand
TGCCTTAGCCGCGGTGAAAAAAGCGGGCTGACATGACATAAAAATATCGGGGTAGGAGGGCCGTACCATGAGAGAACAGCGTAGTGGAAGTTGGACCCCGGGATTAACGGATAAGGAAAAGAAGACTTTATTTGCCATCGCGAACGACACACTGAAATGGTGTGTCGATGGTGAGCAGGGTCAATTTGACCTCGACCAGTATGAGCTGACTCCGTTGCTGAAAACGGATATGGCGACGTTCGTGACGCTGAAAATCGGCGGCGGCCTCCGGGGATGTATCGGCTCTCTCGAACCCGTGGAGGCGCTGTATCTATCGGTTCATCACAATGCCATTAATGCGGCGCTCAGGGATCCCCGGTTCCGTCCGGTTCAGTCACGGGAATTATCACATCTTGAAGTGGATGTGTCCGTGCTGAGCCCGATCCGTGACCTGGCGTCGATTGCCGACTTCAAAATCGGGCAGCAGGGGATTATTTTACAGAAAGGCCGGTATCGGGCGGTGTACCTGCCCGAAGTGGCTTCCGAGCAGGGGTGGACCGTGGAAGAGACGCTGGCATCGCTCAGTCAAAAGGCCGGCCTTCCGGCGGAGGCCTGGCGGGAAGGGACCCATTTCAAGGTGTTTGAAAGCGTCGTATTGTCCGGGCAATGAGCCTCCGGAATAACCTGTGATTTCCCCACCCATTGGATTGTCGAATCCCGCCGCATTTGGCATAATTCAAGTAGGGTAAAGGTAGGCCCCGGATTGTGGGGTGGGGTATGCTAAATGAGTTTTTCATATTGACCTGTTCGAGCGCCCTCTTGTTGGGGATCGGTTTTGTTTCAGCCTGCGGAGCAGGCCCGTGTCCCCCTGCGGATAACGAACAATGGGATGAGTCGCGACGACAGATGGTAGGGGTATTACGCGGGTACGGCATTCAAGATGAGCGACTTCTTTCCGTGATGGAGCGTATCCCCCGGCATCTTTTCATTCCCGAGCCATTACGCAGTCACACTAATGCCTATGGTGATCATCCCTGTCCGATCGGCAATGGCCAGACCATTTCCCAGCCGTTTATCGTTGCGTATATGACGGAAAAACTCGGCATTAAACCCGGCGACAAGATTCTCGAGATTGGCACCGGCTCCGGTTATCAGGCCGCGGTATTGGCGGGGATGGGCGCCCGCGTGTATTCAGTGGAACTCATTCCCGCGCTGGTAGCCCATGCCAAGGGCGTGTTGTCCCGGCTTGGGTATGCCGGGCGTGTGAAGGTCCGGCTGGGTGATGGCTATAAGGGTTGGCCGGAAGAGGCTCCCTTCGATGCCGTCATTGTGACATGTGCTCCTGAAGATATACCAGAGGCCTTGGTGGCCCAATTGAAGGAGGGCGGCACGATGATCGTGCCTGCTGGCAGCTGGATGAGTCAACGCCTGGTTGTGTTGCATAAGAACAAGGGGCGGATTGAAAAGACCGATGACCTTCCTGTCCGGTTTGTACCGATGGTTCATCCCGGCCCTTAAGAAACGGAAGACTCGTTTCAGGTTCGGGCGTGGATTTCCCCTTCAGGTATTTACTGACTGCATTATCAGGGATTCCCTGATTGTGAAAACTTGCCGAAAAAACCACCTTACTGACAAAGATTTTGAAGAGGTGGGATTTTATATTGGCAAATCAATCAGGAGGACTTTCCATGGCAAATCAACATGTGGCTGAAGCAGGAATCGCTGAAATCGATTATTCGATGGCAAGAGACGCGGTATATGAGGCGACGGATGCCGCGATCGAGGCCATCGAGAAAGCGTATATGGCCAAGGTGTCGGCGGTCCCGGTTAGTGAAAACAGGGATTATGAAGTCACCTACGCATCGAAAGCCGCGGTTAAAGTTTCTATCTACGAAACGGCATCCAGAGCGATCACATCCATGGCCATCGTGGCATCGGATAAAAAAATGATGATCGCGGCCGCGGCCATTGCCACCATCCGTCAAATCCGCTGGAGTTAAATATGAACCAGAAAGACAAATCCCACCATGTCGTCAAGGCGGCTACGAAAGCCGAGATCTACAGTAAAAAGGCCGATGAAGATAAAGCGGATGTCAACCTTGCGCTGGTAGACTGTCAGGTTGCGGGTGAGAGGAAGAAGCATATGCATCCTGCCGTTCTCACGGTGAACTGGCAGGATGTCCTGCCCTCAATTGCGTAAGCCGCGCCTGTCTCAACTTGAAAATGCGGCCACCTTCAGCCTCTTCAGGTCTTCATAATTCCCTCTCCCCCCCTTTTTTGTTTCTAGCCGGTGCTTTTCACCCCGCGAAGTGGCCTGGTCAATTCGATCTGACAAAACTTTAACTGTTTGTTGACGCAGAGAGGGGGGTTATGTATTGTTTCTGCCCCGTTCAGGCGGAGAAGCTTTTGCGAAGGCAACCCCTTCGGAATAGCCAGAGTCAGGGTAACATAGTCAAATAAAGGAGTAATATATGTCGATTAAAGTAGGTATCAATGGATTTGGGCGTATTGGCCGTATGGCCTTCCAGGCCCTGTGCGATCAGGGGCTTTTGGGTAAGGCGATTGATGTCGTTGCCGTTGTCGATGTTTCGACGGATGCCGACTATTTTGCCTACCAGATGAAGTATGACTCGGTTCATGGTC
>JBIKMI010000086.1:0-9870 GCA_044359285.1 Kiritimatiellia bacterium | reverse complement strand
CAGGAGACTTTGGCCGCATAATCCTGGCCATCCAGACCGCACCACTCGGCCGCCTTGCGCACCGCGTCCGCTTCGTTCACCTTGCCCGACACGCTCATAAAGCCGCGCTGGGTGCCTTCCATCCGCAAGCGCGTCGTCAGGGCGCGGGTATCAATCCCGGCGATCGCCGGAATGGACCACTTGGCGAGATACTCCGGAACCGACCCGTCCGCGCGCCAGTTGCTCGGGATATTCATGTCATGGATAATGAAGCCGCTGGCAAACAACTGCCGGCTTTCCATGTCGGCCTGATTCATGCCGGTGCTGCCGATCTCGGGATAGGTCATGGTCACGAACTGCCCGCTGTACGAGGGATCACTTAAAATTTCCTGATACCCGGCCATCCCGGTATTGAACACCACCTCGCCCAAGGCATCCACCGGAGCTCCAACGGAATACCCGCGCAAAATCGTACCATCCTGAAGTGCCACAAAGGCCTTGCGCTCCCGTTGTTCCACCCAATTCCATTTTGAACCCATAGCTGATCCTCCCAATCCGGAAAAAGTTCATTCACTCTACCGATTCCTCCCTCACTTGGCAACGGTAAGACTTGCCCGCTCCTTAAGTTGCCTTCCCGCCGGCTTTCCCCTACACTCCCACCCATGAAGGTTGCCGTTTATAAACGAGGCCTGACCGCCCTGATCCTTCTGCTGGCCGGCGGTCTGGCATGTCTGGCGTCCGCCCCGCCCCCCCCGTGGTCGGTGGGCTGGCGGCTCAAGGTCGGAGCTCCGGTCTCCCGGGTGCCGGCGGTCTGCCAGGGCGTCATCTATGCGGTATCCGACCGGGGTGAGATCATGGCCCTGGGTCTGGACGGCGTGAAACGCTGGGCCACGGCCCTGCCCCGCTCCCCGCAGCCGGAGCTGTTTTCAACCCCACCCCTCTGCGTCGGCCCCTTTGTGTGCGCCGGTACGGACAAGGGCCAGCTCTATGCGTTCGACGCCGGCACGGGGGCCCTCAGGTGGAAAACCAAAATCGGCGAGGACCTCTACGGCGCCCTCACCTGGCTTGAACCGGAGGGCACCGTCACCGGCCGCACGGTGCTCGCGCTCTCCCGCAACAACGGCAGCCTGGTGCGGGTCGACCTGAACACCGGGCGGATCTTGTGGTCCTCCCCGCCCTGCGGCCGTTCCGACGGCTCCCCGGCAGTGGGCAACGGCTTCATTGTGTTCGGCGCCTGCGATGCCGCCCTGCACCTCATCGCCCCCTCCTCCGGCACCGTGCTGGGGAGCATGGACTTCACCGAGCTGGGCCCCATGGCGGGCGGGGTGGCCGTCGCCGGCCCCCGCGTCTACGCCGGCACCCGTAACGGCTCGCTCCTCTGTGCCGATGCCACCTCCTTCACGCTCCTCTGGACAAACCGGGTAGCCGGCAGTGAAATCTTCACCACCCCGGCACTCACCTCCAACCAGGTGCTGGCCGGCTCCAGCGATGGCCTCCTCTATTGCCTGAACCGGACCGATGGCGCGAAGCTCTGGAGCGTGCCCACCGAGGGCACCCCCGCCTCTCCCGTGGTGGCGGGCCACACCGTGGTGGTCACCTCCGGTGGCACGCTGTCAGTGCTGGACCTGGCAGGGGGGCAGATCGTGTGGCAGGACAAGCCCTGCGATTCGCTCTCCCCGCCCGCCGTGGCCGGCGGAAAGATTATTGTTGGAACGGATGACGGATTCATGATTCTCTACCAGCCAAAATGAACACAGAAAAACCGCTACTGCACCTCGTGAAAATCAGCAAAACCTATCCCGCTCCGCCCGAGGGCGGGGTGCCGGTGCTGAAGGACATCACCCTTAAAGTGAATGCCGGAGAAACCCTCGCGATTGTCGGTCCCTCCGGCTCCGGCAAAAGCACATTGCTGAACATCATCGGCACCCTGGACACGCCGACATCAGGCCAACTCCTGCTCGACGGCATCAATCTCCAGTTCATGTCCGCCCGGGAGCAGGCCAGGGTCCGCAATGAAAAAATAGGTCTGATTTTCCAGATGCACCATCTGCTGAAACAATGCAATGTTCTCGAAAACGTACTTGTCCCGGTCCTGGCCAACCGGACGTCGACAGCGGCGGAACCGCGGGCCCGCCAGTTGCTGGAGCAGGTCGGCCTGTCCCACCGCCTGACCCACCGGCCCGGACAATTGTCCGTCGGCGAACAGCTCCGGGTGGCCGTGGCGCGGGCCCTGATCAACCGTCCCCGCCTGCTGTTGGCCGATGAGCCCACCGGCTCGCTGGATCATTCCGGGGCCGGTCGCCTGGCCGATCTCCTGATCGCCCTGAATCAACAGGAGGGCACCACCCTGATTGTCGTCACCCACTCGTTATCACTGGCCCGGCGGATGGACCGGGTCTATGAACTGACCGATGGCCAGCTGGTTTTGAACACCCATGACGCTGTTTAAACTCACCTTCCGCAGCCTCTGTTTCTATCGCCGGGCCCATGCCCTGGTTCTGGCCGGCACCGTGCTGGCCACGGCCATCCTGGTCGGGGCCCTGCTGGTCGGTGATTCCATCCGGTTCAGCCTCACGCAATCCGCCCTGCTCCGCCTCGGCACCATTCACACAGCCCTTGAAAGCCGGGGGCGCTTCTTCCCGGCCGACCTGGCCACGCGCCTGCAGAACGAAGCGGGCGGGACCGTCTCCCCCGCACTGCTCTTCCGTGGTCTGGCCTTACATGCGCAGGGACCCGGCAGCGAACCCCTGCAGAGCAACGGCATCCAGATCCTGGGAGTGCAGGAGTCGTTCTGGACCTTCGCGGCCGGCCCGAAACCCGTCCTCTCGCCTGAGGGGATAGCCGTCAATGCCAGACTGGCGGAGGAGCTTCACCTGCGCTGCGGCGACTCCCTTTCCATCCGGTTCAGCAAACCCGCCCTGATGTCGCGGGACGCCCCGCTTTCCACCCAGGAGAAGCAGGATACCCTCCGGGCCACCTTCACGGTGGAAGCGATTGTCCAGGACTCGCAACTGGGCCGGTTCAGCCTGGCCGCCCATCAGCAAAGTCCCTGCACCGTCTTCCTCAATCTGGCCGGACTGCAAGCGACGGCCGGTCTGCCGGGTCAGGCGAATCTGTTGCTGGCGGAGGGCCCGGCCGACCTGAACCAGACCCTTCGCAAGGTCTGGCGGCTCGCGGATGCCGGGTTGACGCTGAACACCGTTGATGAGGGCCGCCTGTTTCAACTCGAGTGCGCCCGGATCTTCATGGATCCACAGGTCGGTACCCTCCTGCCGCACCTGCCAAAATCCGTGGGGGCCCTGACCTATCTCGTCAACTCCATTGCGAGGACAGGGAGCCAGCCCCGCCGGGAAACCCCTTATTCGTTTGTCATTGCCCTCTCCCCTTCCGCCGATTCAGCACTGGGACTGGTACCGCCGGAGATGAACGATGACGAGATCATGATCAACCGCTGGCTGGCCGATCAGCTTGCAGCCCGGCCGGGTGACACCGTGACCCTGAGCTATTACACGTTCAGCACATGGAATCAGTTTACAGAAACGAACCGCGTGTTCACGGTCCGCCGCATCGCGGAAATGGCGGAGTTTGCCCCGGAACGGCTCCTGGGCCCGGCGTTTCCCGGGCTGACCGATGCCGGGCGGTGCGCCGAATGGGACATCGGCATGCCCCTGAAACGCGACTCACTTGAAGATCCTGCCAACGCGGCCTATTGGGACGAGTACCGGGCAACCCCCAAGGCGATGGTCACCCTGAAGGCCGGCCAGGCCATGTGGGCCAATCCGTTCGGAGCGCTCACAGCGGTGCGCTTCCGTGCCAACGAAGGGGGAGCGGCCGCCATTACGGAAGCCCTGGAACAGCACCTCAATCCAGCCGAATTGGGCCTTACCTTCCACCCCCACCGCGAGACCGCGCTCAAGGCGGCCACCGAAGCGATGGACTTCGGACCGCTTTTCCTGGGCATGAGTTTTTTCCTGATTGTCGCCAGCCTGATGCTGACCGGTCTGCTGTTTGCCTTTGGCGTGCAGCAACGGGCTGAAGAAACCGGCGTGTTGCTGGCCGTGGGCCTGCAGCCGCGCCAGATTCTCCGGCTCTGGATTCAGGAATGCATCCTGCTTGCCGCCGCCGGATCCCTGATCGGTGCGATGCTGGGGACGGGCTATACCCGCGCCCTGATCTGGGGGTTGAGCCACTTCTGGCAGGGGGCCGTTGCCCGGGCGGACATCCAGTACCATGCCACGTATACCACGATCGTGCTGGGCGCGCTGGCAAGTTTCGGCTTCACCCTGTTCGCCCTCACCCTCGCCATCCGGCGGCAGACCCGCCAGGCCGCCCTGCCGCTTCTTTCCGGCGAGTCCACCGCCCTGCGCCCGCCGGCCGCAGCTGCCCGCAAGCCGGGCTGGGCGAGCGGCCTGCCCCTGGCCGGCCTCCTCGCCGCCCTATTCCTCATCGGGGCGGCCTCTACCGCCACGCCCTCCCGCACCCCCGCTTATTTCTTTGCCGCAGGCAGCCTGCTCCTGGTTTCGCAGCTCGGCCTCGCCGCGCGCCTCTTTTCACGTCTGGCCCAACCCGGAGGCCGGCTCACCTTGCTCATGATGGGCTTGCGCAATACCGGCCGCCACCCCGCCCGCAGCCTGACCGCCGCCGGCCTGCTCGCCTGCGGGGGATTCCTGATCCTCGCCGTCTGCTCCATGCAGGAGGATATCGGGGCTCACGCCACCCGGCGCGACTCCGGGACCGGCGGCTTTGCCCTCTACGGGGAAACCACGCTTCCACTGCACGCCGACCTGAGCCGGCCGGAAGACCGGGCCCGGTTCAACCTCGACCTGGACCCGGACTTAAAAGCGGCCGGGATCGTTTCCATGAAAGTCAGGGAGGGCGATGATGCCAGCTGCCTGAACCTCACCCGCGCCCAAACCCCAACCCTGATCGGGGTTGATCCCCGCGACTTCCAGCAGCGGGGCGCCTTTCAACTCACGCCGACCGATGACCGGCTCTGGAGATTACTCGCCACCCCCTGTGCCGACGGCTCCATCCCGGGTCTGGCAGGCGACGCCAATACCGCCACCTGGGGATTAAAAAAGAAGACCGGAGCCCTGGATGGAGACACCTTGCTGTTTAAAAATGAGCGGGGCATCCCCTTCCGCGTCAAACTGGTGGGCACCCTCCCCGTGCGCCTGTCGGTATTCCAGGGGTCCATCCTGATTTCCACCCGTGACTTTGCCGCACAGTTCCCCTCTGAAAGCGGCGCCCGCCGCTTCCTGATTGATACCCGCCCCGGCACCGAAACACGCGTGAGGAACGCCCTTTCCCTCAAGCTGGAAAAGTGGGGGCTCGCGCTCACGTCCACGACCGGGCGGCTGAGGTTATTTTACACGGTGGAATCAACCTATATGGCCATGTTCCTGGTGCTGGGTGGCCTGGGCCTGTTGCTCGGTACCGCCGGCCTGACGATCCTGATTTTGCGGAACATTCAAGAACGCCGGCCTGAACTCGCCCTGCTATCGGCCACCGGCTATACCCGACGCCAGATCCTCATGGGAATATGGGCGGAACAGGGACTCATTCTCGGGACCGGGCTGGTCATCGGCGCCACGTCATCGCTGGCAGCGATCTGGCCCAGCCTGCAGGGACCCGGGGTGGATTACCCGCAGGCACTCATCCTGATGCTGGTCTGCGGCATGCTCCTTTTCCAGATGCTCTGGATGCTGCTGGCCATCCGGATCGCGCTCCGGGCCCCCCTGCGCGAGGCCCTGCGCAATCAGTAAAGCAGGGCCTTCGTGGCCGCCAACACGGCCGCAGGCTGATCGACCGCCAGATACCGCTTCACACATCGGGCCACACGCGGCTTGGCCTCATCCTCTTCCTTCCCGTTCAGCCGCTCATCATAAATCAGCACCGGCAAGCCGCTCAGGCTGGTCATGACATCAATCAACCGGGCGACCGCGGATCCATTCAGGCGGGGCAGGATCTCCTTCATCACCACCACGTCCGGATTCAGGGTGACCGCCTTATCCAGGACATCCGGGCCGTCCACCGCCACAAGCACCTCAAACCCGGCCGTCGTAAAAGCGGTCGTCATGCCGGCCATCACACGGGGGTCATTCTCCGCCAGTAGCACCGTGAACTGCCGACCCTGACTGCGGGCAGGGCGCTTCTGGGTAGACGCCAGGATCTTGCGTATCGTGGAGACCAGCTTATTCTCATCACAGGGCTTGGTAAGAAAACCGGCCACCGCCACTGAATCGAAGAAGGATTCCAACATGGACCGTGCCGTCAGTACCAGCACCGGATAGGCCGTTTTGCCATCAGGCCCTGAAATATTGCGCAGAAATCCGAGCCCGCCCATTCCCGGCATACTGATGTCCAGCACTATCAGGCCCGGCTTGACCTGGTCCAGCATGGCGAGGGCCTCTTCCCCGCTCGTCGCTGTTACCACGTCAAACCGTTCGCTGACAAGATAGTCCTTAAGCGAGATCAACAGATGCTGCTCATCATCAACCAACAGAATCCGGCAGTTTTTTTCACTCATAATTGTATCGTTCTCCTTTGTCAGACATCGAGCCGCTTAAGGCCCAGCACCACTTCCTCCACGCACGTACACAACCCTTCCTGGTTCACAGTGGGGAGCAGTCGCGGAATTTCAAATCCTTCCAGGATCTCCCGTTTGGCGAGAGCCGGCTCCGCATCGGTTATCGCCAGCACCGGCACCCGCGCCAGGGCGGCGTCGCCCTTGAGCAGCGAGACCACAATGCCCCCATTCATGCCTGCCCGGGTCCACTCCAGAACCACCAGGTCCGGCTTGACCTCTGCTAAAGCGGCCCCCCAGCTGCCATCGGCCAGCATGCCGGAACGGACGCAGTAGCCGCACTTCTGCAACCAGGCGGTAACCGAGGCCTTGATCTCATCATCCTCATAGGCCAGCAGCGCCCAGGGGGGCGGAACCACCGGGATCAAGAGCGTGACCTGGGTCCCCTTCCGGTAGCCAGCAGGCGGACTAGTCACCTCCATCATCCCCCCATGCCGCACCATCAGCTCTTTACAGATCGCCAAACCCAGTCCAGCACCACTCACGTATTCGCCGACCCTGAAAAAGCGCTCGGTGATACGGGGCAGATGTTCCGGCTCAATACCGATTCCGCTGTCAATCACCTCCACCACGTGCTGTCCACTCTCCTTGACGTTGGAACGCAGCCGGACTTTAATGAAGCCCTTGGCGGTATTGAACTTGATGGAATTTTTCACCACGTTGAAGATTACCCGCTCCATTTTCTGCGGATCGCACAGGGCAAACCCCGCCCCCTCCACCTCCAGCACCAGGCTCAGGCCCTGGGCCTCGATCTGCATTCTCAGCGATTCGACGGTCCGGCGCAGGAACCGGCCGAAATTCACCCGCACCAGATTCAAGCGGAGCGTATTCGATTCAATGCGGCTCATATCCAGGATATCATCCACCGTCCGTTGCAGCCGCTGACAGTCCTCACGGATCATACCCAGATAAGTTTTTCCCTGTTGCGTCACCGGCCCGGCGATGCCTTTGACCATATTCCCGGCCATATAGCTGATGGACGACAAGGGGGTTTTCAATTCATGGGAAACGTTGGAAACAAACCGGGATTTCGCCTGGTCATGTTTCTGGAGCTGTTCGATGGCCAGATTGAGTTCCGCCTCGATCCGCGTCCGCCGGACGATCTCCTGACTCAGCTCCTCGTTAATCCGGGTCCGCTCACGGACCTCCGCCTCCAGCGTGTCATACGCCTTCTGCAAGGCCTCTTCCGCTTCCTTGCGCGCACGGATATCCCTGACAAAAAAGCAAAAATAGGTTTTGTCCGAGAGCGTGATCTTGCAGGTGGATATCTCAGAGGACACGAGTTCTCCGTCTTGCCGCACACATTCCGCCTGGATCAAGGTGAACCGGTCGTTTTCCAGATTGTCACCAATAGTGGCGAGGACCTCTTCCGTCATCCCCAGCACCACATCCATAATCGAGCCCTGCTTGAATTGGGCCTGCGAGTACAAAAACAACTGGGTCGCCCGGACATTCGCATCGATGATCCTTCCATTCAACTCGGTTATGAAGGCCGAATCATAGACGTTCTGGAACAATTCGCTTAAATCCGAATTCTGGACGGCGATCTCGCCGAAGGTCTTGCGCGGACGGGGCCCGCCCACCACCGGGGCCGGGGGGACACGACGGGAGCGGCGGTCGGTCCGAAGCGCCGCCGGGATATCAATCCGCATCGTTTTTGAAGACTGGTTGTTACCTGCCATCGCGCGCACCCTTCCGCCTGTGCCCCATCATCGGATCAAGCTGAGGAACTCTGAACGGGTGGAGGTATCATTGTGAAAACTGCCCAGCACGGACGACGTCGTCATCACCGAATCCTGTTTTTCGACGCCCCGCATAATCATACAAAGATGACGGCACTCCATCACCACGCCCACGCCTTCCGGCTTGATGTAATCCATGATATCATGGGCGATCTGCGCGGTCAGCCGCTCCTGGATCTGGAGGCGGCGCGCATGGCAATCCACGATGCGGGCCAGCTTGCTCACGCCCAGCACTTTCTTGCGGGGAATATAGCCGATGTGGCACCGGCCGAAGAACGGGAGCATGTGATGTTCGCAAAGACTGTACACCTCGATATTCTTGAGCAGAACCATATTGTTGGCCTCCGCCGAGAAGACCGCCCCGTTCACAATACGCTTAACGGACATCCGGTAACCCGACGTCAGGAACTCATAGGCGGCGGCCACCCGTTCCGGGGTCTTGACCAGCCCCTCACGGTCGGGATCCTCCCCGATTTCCCCGAGCAGTTCCCTGACTAATCCCGCCACACGTTTCTTGTTCATAAACTCCTCACCGCTTCTCCCGGCTTCTTGAAATTTCCACTTCGCTGCAGAACGCAAACCGGAGCGCCCCCAGCTTTTGAACGGTGACCTCCACCTGCTGCACCAGAGGAGAGTCCAGCGAAAGGTCGGCAATCCGTTGCGCCAATCGCTCGATCAACTTATAAGGCTTTGACTCGCTCTCCGCCAGAATGGCTTTTTTCAACACACTATAATCAATGGTGTGGCGCAGATCGTCACTCCGGCAGGCGCGCCCCAAGTCCGCGTGTAACGTCACCGTGATCAGAAGCTCCTGAGGCAGCCGCCGCTCGAAGGCGGTCACGCCCACCCGGCACCTGACCCGGAGATCCCGTATGCGAATCTTATCCATGGGTGTTTGCCAGCACTTCCTGTACGACGCTCACCAGCCGCGAAGGCGCGTGCGGCTTGGCCAGGAAGGGAAAGCCACGGGCCTGAATCGTCTGCCACCGTGACCGCTCATCCGTATACCCGCTGGTGATCAACACCGCCAGACCCGGAGTGTGCGCCAGGGCCTTTTCGACCAACTCCACGCCATTTCCATCCGGCAACACCACGTCACTGAACACCAGATCAAAGTGTCCCCCCGCCTGGAGGGCGGCTTCCCCCTCCGCGACTGATCCCGCCGCCACCACCTCGTAGCCGGCCGCACTCAGCACCCGGGAGGAAAGAACACGGATATCGGGCTCATCCTCAATCAGCAAAATCCGCTTCCCCTTGCCCGACTGGAGCGGGGCGGAAGGGGGCGCCTTCACCTGAACGGGCGTCCCCTCTTTCACCGGAAGATAGAGGGTAAAGGTCGAGCCCTTGCCTACCTGACTCGCGACCTGGATCCAGCCCTGATGCTGCCGGGCAATACCGTAGGCGACGGAAAGACCGAGACCACTCCCATGCCCGACCCCTTTCGTACTGAAAAACGGCTCAAAAACATGTTTCAGGACTTCAGCCTTCATCCCCACACCCGTATCCGTCACGGACACTGCCAAAAAGTCGCCTGGACGCGCCCCCATCATCCCCGCCGCCCCA